>JAHJGX010000092.1 GCA_018824205.1 bacterium | reverse complement strand
CTTTACGCTGTATTGAGGTATGGCTACCATCTTTTTTAGTATCTCTTTCTCTCTCATGAATCTCCTCCTTAATCATTTTTAGAGGAGAAGTATATCAGATTATTTAGACATAGTCCACACTTATTCCAGAAGAGCCAAAATTATTAACTCTAGGAAGTAAATGCCCATTACCATTCAGATGAATGAGGTTGCCGCCTTATCCACTGAATGTTGGAGTAGGCAGACAACCTTTATTAGTTCTGTGACAGATTTTTAATTGATAAAAAACTTTGAGTAATGGGAGTTTGAAATGTATAAGAACAGTAATAATTTGACGTATTGCAATAATTTCTTGATTGTCTCATTAATTGCATTAATTTTCTTTCTTGGTGCCTGTACAGATGAGAAGATATCACCAATCAGTGAACCTGAGGATAACCAAGTGCCTGCAATGGACCTGGAAGGAATGGAGCAAACACTTGTGAATTTAGCGTCAGTATTACCGGAAGCTCTTACCGATCCGGAACTTGCTAAAATCGTATACGACGAAGCCAAACGTAATGAAGAAGATGAACCGTATGCACTATGGAACAAAATTGCCGATAAGCCTACACAGGGTGGGAAAACACTGCGAAAAGAGGTGCAGAACGTGTTGATGAAACGTTCACTTGGAAAATTAGCAAGCGCTGAGAGCCTTACATCAGCGATGGATGAAGTGGATTACTTGCAGGTTTATATCCACGACTTTGAAGAATGGGACTGGGAATCGTCTATACCAACGACTTTCACACCTTTAACGATAAATGATATTGATGTAACGGAATTGACAATGTACGATTCTGTTGGGACAATCTATAATCTTGAAGTTGATACCATTCCGCCGGACTATCCGATAATGATAGTAGGATTGAATGAAGATATGGATTATCATTCAGATTACGATTCGACATTTTCTCTTGGAAAAATAACTACTGAACCAACTATAACAATAAAAGAGGTAAAACTTGATCGTTCTGCCTGGGATTATGAGCCCTGGTGGAAGGGAAAGGCTGAATTATATTTTAGAGTTTATGACAAAGAAGCCGATAGTACTGATATTTGGCGTGTTGGTTATTTAAGTCCGGATGGAAATTATAAAAGTTATAAGTGCTGGAAATGGAAGACCTGGCATTACGTACAAGACAGACCGTGGCGTACAATTTCACTTAATACTAATTGGGAAGTATCAACGTTTTTAAATGAAGACAGAGATTTTTCTCTAAAGTTAATTGAATATGATCCTCTTTTTTACGATCTTGGTGAAAATTCTATGTGGTGGTGTTTAGTTCCTGCTGTTTTAGCTCTTAGTCCTGATATAACCTTTATTGGAACCGTTGTATTTACATTAGCTACTTTTGGATGTATATTTAACTCAAATGATGAAATCATTGGTTGTGGAGATAATTTTGAAAATATTGTTTTATTCGCAAAAGGTAATTTGGGTCAGGAAATAACCTGGGATGCCGGGCATTATAGAATAAAAATAGTTGCTCAGTGAGGTTCTATATGAAAAGATATTTTCTTATTGAATGTTTACTGATATTATTAATATTTCCTTTCAGTAACGGTCACGGACAAAATGATTCCAAGTTTGGAGATTTTATATCCTATAATAGTTTGGGTTTTTTACCTGGTGAGTTATATAGACGTGATCTATCATCCCCCCCAACCGGAAAAATTGAACTTATATTTAATTATTCTCTGGACCAATATCCACAATCTAAAACTTATAATGAATTTTTTAGAATACGACTAGATCTATCAGGCTATAATTACAAAAAAAGCATGGAAATGTTTTCTTTATTATTAATGGCATCATTAGGTACGAAATCAAGATTCTTTAAAATGAGATTTCCTTATTTATCCGGATATATAATGTGTGATAATGGATTCGAACACCCCAATGGTGGTTTTGGTTTTTTCAAGAACTTTATTTTTAAAAAAGTATCTAAAAGTGATAAGATTGAATTAATATGCAATATGTATGCTTCAATTAATCCATTAAATTGGCATGAAAAACAGATGATTCTGGCTCCGGGAATCATTCTGTTTCCCCAAATGTTGATAAGATATCGGTATATGCATATAAACTTAGAAATGTTCAGCTCTTATTCATATGGCATTAAGAATTCTAAGAGATACTATAGGATTTATCCACGTATTCAACTTGGATATTCTCTGAAGTGTAAAGTTAGAAACGTAAGTGATGATTGATAAGTTTTCAATTAGACCTGTCAGGTTTTCAAAACCTGACAGGTCTATACGAGTTGATACTATTCCGCCGGATTATCCTTTGATTGTAGTGGGATTAAAATGAAGATATGGATTTTGATTCTTCTATTGCTTATTCATCTTTTTCACTTGGTAAAATTACTTCCGGGCAGACTATAACAATAAATCAAGTTAAACTTGATCGCTCTGCCTGGGATTATGAACCGTGGTGGAAGGGAAAGGCTGAATTATATTTTAGAGTTTATGACAAAGAAGCTGGTGATGATAATATTTGGTTTGTTGGTTATTTAAGTCCGGATGGGAGTCACAAGAATTATAAATGTTAGGTATCCAAGATCAACAATTAAATGTTTATAAAAACGAAGGAATAATATATGAAAAAATGGATCTTTATTCAATTGATTGTATCTTTAACTATAGTATTTGCACAAGATAATAACTTATCAAAGGGTCTGGGACTTTCAGCGGGTATGATTTCAGGCACAGGATTTTCATATCGTCAAATGAATGAAAAGAACGGATTTCAAATTTCACTTGGAATTAAGTATATAAGTGATGAAGACGATGATATAAATACATATTACTTTTCAGATGGCTATACGAGAGATTATAATTCCGATTATTGGATACCGGACACATCTGATATCACGACTGAATATGAGTATTCCTATGGCTGTTCAGGACCGTGGGGGAATTTAGGATTGACATACTTTATCCCTTTGCATAGAGCGAAAAAATCACTTTTTTATACAATGGTTGGAATTGGTACTTATTATTCGTCAGACGTAAAGTATTCCAGGGATTATAAATACGTAATTTTATCCGATTCTACATACTCCTACGAACCGATAACAGATATTCAAAAGATTATAATTTCTGACTATGTTATATTTTTTGGCATCGGAATGGGAATAGAATACCAGTTCACAGAGAATATTAGAATGTCTGCAGACCTTCCGTTAACATTTTCAAATTATGGTGACATCATAATGACCATACCGCAAATAGGTATTTACTATTATTTCAAATGAAACTAATTGGCTACCTAACAAATAAGGATTGGGACGGAGAAACGGAACTTCCGGCAACATTGAGGGGGTGTAATAATATGACCTTATTAATATACATTCTCCACAGCAGAGGTGCTATTAATGCGAAGGATTAATTGTAAATTCATCCCAAAGTTTCGGGACAAAATGATGAATGACAACTTTAATCTATTGCACCCCCTCACTCCTCTTACAGTAAATGATGTGGATGTAACTGAGATAACTATCTATGATTCCCTTGGTCAACCTTCTGTACTTGATGTTTCGGATGATGAGTGGAAGCCTGATTATCCTGTTGCTGTTGTTGGCTTGAATGAAACATTAGCAATGCAAGAACTTATTGATAGTACTGGAAGTCAATTAGGAAAAATTGTTAGTGATAAGTCTATATATCTAAAGAAAATATATGTGCGAAAACCTAGATCATTAGAATCCTGGCTCAGAGGAAACCTGGAAATGGTTGTAAGAGAAAAAGATGGTGACTACTGGGGCTACTTTAAAGTAAAGAGAGAAGGGTGTGAAAAATGCAAGGACCAAAGATCAAAATCGGGTACGCTCTGGATAAGTGACGAAAATGGTGTAAATATTCAGGTGTATGAGTGGGATTTGCTCGGTATAAGGGATTGGGTAATAGAGGATGCATACTTATCGAGTGTAACATCTGGTGGAGGGTATTCTATGACCATTTACGATGAGGGTAAATATTACAATTGTGGTGACTGGGTTAGATGTGACTATGATTTCAGGTGGGAATAAAAGAGGTACTAAAAAATGATAAAAAAACTAAACATAAAAGCAATAATTTTCATTATTCTTCTTGCATTTGCATCGTATGGATATACACAGACAAACCTCATTGTATCCTTTTATAATTCGGGTGTCGTAAATCCTATCATCCCAGATGGATGTGGTGTGCAGTTGCAAAAAGGAATCTGGCATTCTTCAATGAAGGTTGTACGTAATATGTACTTTGGCTCCGCTTTTGATTTTTATTTGTCAAGAGAATTTGGAAAGGTTCTTGGAAAAATAGGACTTTGTAATTCTTTTAACGGTAGACTACGCTTTTCTGGTTGTGGTTTTAAAACATTCTTTCCTGATATCGGTGATTATGATAAAGATCAATTATTTGACATGATCGGTCTGTCTGCATTTGGACATACCTTGAATGTATTCAAATATTTTTATACCGATATCTCACTAAATCCGGGAATAGTTTTTGACTTATACGGACATGGTAGTGTAAATACATATCTTATAGCTCCAATGAAGATCTATGCGTATATTGGCAATTTCGCGGCAGGCTTAACATTCGATATATTATTTTATCCTACCGTAAATTACTTTGGTGAAATATGGGATGCACAGGTGTATTTAGGCTATCAATTTGAGATTTTTGAAAAATCAAGGCATTAACGTTATTGTATCTCACACGATCAGACTATAGCAGGGGAGAGCAAATTCTCCCCTGCTATTATTGCAGTTAACTATAGAGTGGAGTAAGATAGCTGACATATCTATAGAAAATGGAAAGACGCTATGTAAAGAAATACAAAATGTATTGATGAAATGTACCCTTGGAAAATCAGCAAGCGCTGAGAGCCTTACATCAGCTATGGATGAGGTTGATTATTTGCAAGTATATATCCATGATTTTGAAGAATGGGATGGAGAATCAGCGCTTCCAACTACTTTCACACTGCTTACAATGAATGATGTAGACGTCACAGAATTACTGGTGTATGATACGCTTGGAATCTCAACTTTTCTTGATGTTTCTGATAATGAATGGGAACCTGACTATGCTATAGCCATAGTAAGAATTAACGAGGGAATCATTGCGGATAATTTCAATTCTGCGATGAAGAAGACGACAACAACTCTTTCCACAGCATGGGGTATTTTTTGTGAAAAAATTACTGTTAGAAAACCGCGGAGCCTGGAGCCATGGTACAAGGGACATGCAAATATGGTAGTTGCACAAAAAGATGAAAGTAGTACCGGGTATATATACGACGTCAATAACCCGGCTGGTCAGACATGTCATACCATAAAAAGTAAAACAGCATCTAAATATATTGCTGATGGAAACAGTACTTATATTAAAGTGTATGAGTTTGATTTGGGTGGTTGGCCTGAATGGATTATTGAGAAGGCTTATCTTTACAATGTTACCATTGGCGGGGCATTTTCCATGACTATAATAGATGAAGGCAGTGATTACTATTGCTTAGAACATGTGCGATGTGGTTATGAATTTATATATGCTGAATATACCGAATAATAACTAGGGAGGATGCTATGAAAATAAACTATTTGGTAATCATATATGTCTGTCTCTCCTGTCAATTCCTTTTTGCGGGGACACCGGGGGATATTTCTGTAGAAATTATCTTACAAAATCATCTAAGTCAGTCCCTTGATCAGATTTTGATGTATGATCTAATCCCAAATGGTCTAGGTTTTAATCTACGAAAAGAGGACTGGACCGGATCTATTTCTTATGGATATAATAGTTACTTCATTCAAAATCCGGCAATGACGATTGGTTTATTTAAAAAAACTCATACAATCATAGGCAAAGTAGGAATTCTTACCAGTGCAAATCGTATTACTGGAATAGAGCATGACTTTCAGGATAATGTTAAAGATAAAGACAAGACTAAAGTCTATAGGAAAATGTACCATTATGTAATGACAGAGATCGGTTTTGCGGGCCGGGAATTTTCCGTTCGTCAAATTGTGGGATTTGAAGGATCAATTCGTTTAGGAATCATTCATGAATTAAGTGGATTAGCGTATATTACTAAGTATGGACGAACTCCACTAAAATTATGGATTAATATCGGAAATTTCAGACCTGGTATTTCATGGGATTACATTGTACACGACTTGATGGAAAGTTGGGATGTGGATAATGTCACATTATTTATGGTATACACATTATAACTCAGCGACGTTTCCTTCGTCTTGTTCCAGGAAATGACAGCTTAGATTGACGCCGGTAGTAAGGTCCTTACGCACTCTCGCCCTGGCGAATATTTTAGATAATATTAAAAACAATGTTCGAAATGAAGAATCCATATATCAAGAGTAATATTATGCCCTCAAGCCGGGACAAACTGCGGCCAATGAATAAAAATATTGAAAACAGCACCGTCACAAAAAGCATTAACAAATTTTCAAAACGGATCACGCCTCGGTCAATACTTAGTGGGCGAATCATGGGTACAACGCCCAACACAAACGCGGTATTGAACAAATTGCTGCCGATAATATTGCCGATAGAAATCTCATCCTCTTTTTTAATCACCGCCACAACGCTGGTAAAAAGCTCCGGCAGAGATGTTCCAATAGCCACGACAGTCAATCCAATAACTACTTCAGATATTCCAAATGTCCTTGCCAGCCCGATGGCTCCCCGGACCGTCAATTGGCCCCCTACAATAAGTCCGGCTAACCCTAAAACCGTAAGAAATGTGTTTTTTATCAGGTGTCCTGTTTCCATGGGTACAAATTCAATGTCTGAGCTTTCGCGCACTTTTCGGTTTGCAATAATAAACGTCATATAAGCAATAAAGACCGCCAGCATGATTGCGCCTTCAAATCCTTCCAGAATACCATCCAGGCAAAAGACCACAAACATCCCGGTAATCAACAGCAGAACCGGTAATTCAAGTAAAAACACTCTTCTTTTAACGCTAATCGGCCGGATTACCGATGCCAGACCAAGGACCAGCAGGATATTGGCCAAATTGCTGCCAACAATATTACCCACACTGACACCGTCAAGCTTCTCAACGGCGGCAAAAAAACTGACCACAAATTCCGGCATGGATGTACCCAGAGCAACTATTGTCAGACCCACAACGATTTTTTTGACTCCGAAGGAAACGGCCACGGAAGAGCTGCCGCGAACCAGAAAATCCGCACCATAATACAGTAGAATAAAACCGGCTAAAAAGTAAAGAAGATACATAGTGGTCGAGGTCTCCTGATTATTTGTTATCGCTGTTCGGCGATGGAATTATCGGCAACTGGGTCCGAAGTTCATTTATCTTTTCCAGAAGGGTTTGAATATCAGTATGTTTTGATGACAGCGATTTTTTAAGGACCGCAAAAGCTCTTTTATAGTAAAATTCGGCTCTCAGAAACTTACCTGCTTGTTTGTAAAAATCAGCAATATTGGCGAAGGCCCGGCCCAGATTGGGGTGGTCAACGGGCATTGTTCGCTCTACGAAAGCAACGCATCCGTGATAAATGGCTTCGGCCTCGTTTATTCTGCCAAGTCTAACATTTATTTCGGCCATCTTTGTCAGATATACGGCTTCGCGAAAACACCATGGTTCGGGATGATTTCGTACGATACCAATCAATTCCCCAAACAGTTTTCCGGATTGCTGGTATTTCCCATTCAATAAATACAATGACGCTAAATTTTCTAGACTTGGGATCAGTTCAATGCTTTTATGTCCGCAGATTGATTTTTTTAATTCAATGGTTCTTTTGTAACAAATCTCCGCGGCCCCATAATCGCCAAGAAGATCGTAAACCCAGGCCAGATTATTCAGTGTTTTGGCTGTTTCGAGGTGTGAATCGCCATATGTGATTTTAGAATATTCATAGGATTCTTCCGCCACCCAGCGGGCCTGTTCGAAATCACCGGCTTTGACCAAGTCCAAAATTTTCTGATCATAAACAGATAAAAGATTAGCGGCGCTTTGTTTTTCCAAAATCACATCTTAAATCTATTGAAACCTTCGACACATTGCAATCAGCAAAGTAGTGTTTTAAAAGAAATCCGGTAATAAAACCGTTCAGATTTTTCGTTTCTTGTTGTATCTTCTGATATGAACAGCTACGACCTTCTTTCCGACAGTCATCTGAACCCTGAACACCTGCAAGGGATTGTGTCGGGAACATTATCTCTGGAAAACGAGCTTGTTTATTTTAAACACTGGAAAGGGTGTCCCGAATGTCGTAAGAAATTAATGCAGAAAATGTCATCGGCGGGATTTAATCTGTCTGCCTTTTATCCCCGCACAGTACAGGTCTGTTCTGTAGAATCGGTGATATCATTTCATTTTGCAATCGGCGAATCCGTCGTGCTGGCCGCATCGTTCACATTGCAGAATCTCCGGGAAATAATTCGTCGGGATCCAAACGTTAATGTCAATTTAGAATCATCTGAATTTCAAACGAATATATCCAGCCAGATTGATAGCTGGCTTCGCACCGGCGTTCAGTTCAACCGAACGCGGATTAACACAACACTTATTGGAACAGCCTTTATGTTACAGGTGCTGTACTGGACCTGGTTAATTCCCTTTGGACAAATTATTACATACGGAGACATTGCCCGCTGGATGAATAAACCGGGGGCATCAAGGGCTGTCGGGAGAGCACTTCACAATAATCCTGTTCCGGTTTTTATTCCCTGTCATCGGGTCGTTGGCAAAGACGGCAATTTAACCGGTTTTAGCGCGGGTCTCGGTTTGAAAAAACAACTTCTGCGTCTGGAAGGCCATCGTATAGAATAATGAATTACTTTTTTGAAGTTTTCAGAAAATTGATGTAATTTTATGACGATGAAAACCACTAAATTGTGTTCACTGGTCGTTTTGCTGATTTCAATCGCCCTTACTGATGTTCCGCTGGATGGCGACTGGACGTTCAACATCGGTGACGATTCCAGCTGGGCCAAAATTGAACTCAGCGATTCCGCCTGGTATTCAATTACCGTTCCGGGGTCCTGGGAAAGCCAAGGGTTTGTCAATTATGATGGTATTGCCTGGTATCGGGTTCCTTTTCACCTTAACAGCAGCTATCTGGAAAAGGATACTCTTTTCCTTCACCTTGGAAAAATTGGTACTATCGCCCGCCCCTTTATAAACGGTGTGGCGCTGGCAGACACCATGACGATTTTTGACTCATCGGAAACCGCTTATTATAAAATTCCGTCAATCCTGGCACATTCGGAGAATTTGCTGGCCATTAAAATAGACAACAAATCCGGGAAGGGCGGTATTATCAGTGGACCTGTGCTTATATCGATATATGGACCACAACGAACCGTCAAGGCCGCCGAGCATAAGGCCCACAGGTCCTGGTACAAGCTGCCTTTCAGCAACGGAATTTCTGCGGCAACGTACAACGTGAAAAACCGTAATTTCGCCAACTTTACACCTCATATATTTATGCAATATAGTGGTTCAGAACACACAAACATTGTTGCATCTTCGGCCCGCACAATCCTCTTTAATAACCGCCGTGAAGTTGCTTTAACTGAAATGGAAACGGTTTCATCGGGCTATATAAATGGAACAGGAATTATTCATCATAAGCTTCGGAATAAGGATTGTGTTCTTGATCAGTATGCGTTTTCCCCGTTTACATCGAACAGCCCATTCTGGGTCTTTTTTACGGTTTTAAGCGGCAATTCAATTGGTGATTATGCGCTCAATTTTGAAATCGACGATCTTGTACAGGGCATGAATGTTGGCAAGTGGTCCTTTCAGGAAAATGATCGCAAATGGCTGTTCGTCGTGTGTAACTATGATAAAACCCTCAATCCGAAATCATACAATGTTATTCGAAAATACAAGAATGAACACCCGGGTTTTTCCGCACTGTTAAAAGAAATCGGCTGGTGGAAAAACTGGCAGCAAACCACGATTCTTCCTCAAAATCTTTCCGATACAGAGCGATCCGTATATCTCCAATCGCTGGCTCTGTTAAAAATGGCTCAATCTCGCGAGAAATTTCCTTCCCGCGGCTTGGTTGTGCACACCTTTCCGCCAGATCAAATGGCGGTTGCAACGGTTCCTGGGATGAGTTTTTCAATTGATGCTTTTCTAAAATCCGGACATTTCGAAGAAGCGCTGGCGGCATTACAATTTATCATGAACGGCAACAGCGGGTCGCTGAAACATTATACCTGGTCGGGTGAAAACCGCGGTATAGGTCAAAATTACACCGTTTCTGTCAATTACTATCACGGCAACGGGGATGAGGCAACCGACACCGGTGAATTTGGCCCAATTGTTCAGCTGGGTAACTTTGGTCTATTGCTTGGGAATTTAAAACAGTATATCGAGACCACCGATGACATCCGTTTCCTGGAGTACTACTGGTCGAAAATATCCTCCGAAATCGTCGATGTAATTATCAACAATATCGATGCGGGCGGTCTGGTCCGGGCTGATAATGGGTTTTACAACGGGGGCGCTCCTAAACATTACTTTTACTCATCGGCGTCTGCATACCGGGGGTTGGTCGCCGCTGTCTGGCTCGCCCGAATGGTCAACGATGAATCCCGGGCTCAAGAGTATGAGCTTGCCGCCGTAGCTCTGCAGAATGCCATCGAAGTGAATTTTATAAACGAATCCGGCGCAGTGAAATCATTCCTCGAGGGCAGCGAAACAAATATTGATGCGGCGACCGCATTAGGATTGTTGTGGGTCTTTACACCCCAGGATATCAGTAGCAAAGAAACATTGGCCGCTTTTGAAAAGCACCTGAAATTTAATAACGGATTTGTTCGCTTTCCGCCCGAAGGCCGACGAATTGGTGACGAGTGGGTTGTGGGCAATATGATTATCGCCGACCTTAATCAATATATGACAAATTTCAAAAAAGCAACGTCGCTTAAAAATTGGGTGAGCTACCAGGCGTTTAATAATTACGGCCTTCTGCCCGAATATTTCAGTAAGGACGGCTCCGATTATACGGGAACCGTCCCTCTTTGCGGTCTCGGCGCCGGAATTTATGTGACTTCTTTTGGGGGAGAATAAGTTATTTTCACCAAATCCTTTTTGACCATACCGACACTTATATTTATTGCTCAATTTTTTATCGCCTGTTCGGGAGATATATTTTCCAAAAATGAATTGTTGATCCTCGACTACCAGAACAATCGGCAGATTCGCCAATTACTGGCTGTAAATAAACCGTTTGACAATTCGAAAGATCGTTTCCGGCTTTGTCTGGCTATCGGAAACAATCAGGACGCCTCTCTTGTGGTCGCCGTTGAACCTTTTTTAACTGATCCTTCGCCACTGGTCAGAAGCGGGGCCGCATTTGCTCTTGGTCTTCTGCCGTGCCGTGAATCGTCCCGATTACTAACCACCCGGCTTCAGACCGAAACAGACAATGGGGTCGTACGACAAATCGCCATCTCCCTGGGCCGGACCGGAGCGATTGAGCAGCTCCAATTACTTCAAGATCATACCAACAATAATTTATCAAAGACCACGCTTTATAAAACCGCTGTCCATTTCTTTTCCCGTGGTATCATGCCCCGATCAATGGTCTCTGAATGTTGCCGGGCACTTATGTCGGGCAATCGATCGGAGCGGCAAACCGCCGCAGTGGCCCTGTTACGAATTCGGCAACCGGAGATCTTCCTTCCCCACGTAACTATTTTACTCTCCGCCTCGGATAGTCCCGACCCAAGTATTCGTTCTGCCGTTGCCCGGCTACTCAGAGAACTGTCTTTTTTGCATAAAAATGATTTGTATCTTCGTTTTATTTCTGATCCCGACTGGCGCGTCCGTTATGAAGCGGCAATGGCCGTACCGTTCTTGACAATTGCAGATAGTTTCTGGGTGTCGCTTCTGAACGATCAAAAACCCTATGTTGTTGCAGCGGCATTGCAAAATCCGCCAGCAAATATTACTTGGAATAACGAGATTTTGGACATTGTCGGGGATCTTTTCTCGTCAAAATCTCGTTCTGTCGCGGGGGCGGCAACCCGGATTGTTTACGCACACACCGATTCAATTTTTCAGAAAATTCAACGCCGCCCGTTGTCCAATGAAAATTTGTTGACTGAAAAAGTAGCCGGTATCGGTGGGCGCCTTCCATCCCGGGAGGCCCTTGATCTCATTTTACCTCATATAAACCACAGGAAAAAATCTGTATCCACGGCGGCCTATTCCGGCATTCTAAATCATCTCGATTCACTGGTTTATTACAATATGATCTCCGGCGACGAGCAATGCGGGTTTATTATTTCCGGACTGAACAGTGGCGACCCTGTAAACATGTTCCTGGCGGCAAATTATATATATTCCTCTCAGAATAAAATCCCAGATATAGAACATCAGTTATACAGATGCTTGGAAAAATACCGGAGTTTTCAATATCTCGAGTCGCAATTGATGATAATCCGGGCAATCGAAAAAATCCATCCGGCAGATGCGCCGGCTCATCTGTTTCCGCTTCTCAATTCTCAATACCATCAGATTCAAGACGAATCTTACCGAATTCTGGTCAATTCCTATGCTGAGAATATTGCCGAACCGCTTCCCGCGGCGGACCCCTGCCTGTATCGCAGTTTATCCAAAATGACAAAATATGGTCTGAATCCCGTGGTCAAATTAGAGACTAACCGCGGAACAATATTGATACAATGCAACGCTTTTTATGCGCCCTACACAGTTGATGCGTTTCTGGGGCGGGTCGATGACGGATATTATAACGGACTCAGCTTTCACCGGGTGGTCCCCAATTTTGTAATTCAGGCCGGTGATCCGCGGGGCGACGGGTGGGGCGGCCCCAATTACCACCTGCAGACCGAACGCTCGCCGCTGAGCTACGAAACAGGATCGGTGGGTATGGCAAGCGCCGGGCCCGACACCGAGGGGTCGCAATTTTTCATTACCACCTCGCCGCAGTATCATCTGGACTACAATTATACCCTTTTTGGCCAGGTAACCGGGGGAATAAACGTTGTTGAAACGATTGAGATCGGGGATAAAATTATCTCGGCCCGAGTGATGAAACCATCACAGTAATTTCGCGATAATAAATCCGACAGCGAAACCCACCAGAAAAATAACCGTAACCATCCGATAGCTGACGACGTCCCGGCCATAACCTTTTTTTATCGCAATAACGGAAATATAATATCCCATGGCATTCAGAAGCCAAAAAACCGGCAGCGATAATACTTTAATTATCAATGGGCCGACGAAGGGAACCATTGCGATTATTCCGGCGATGCCGGCAAAAGCATTGGCGATAATTCCAAAAATTACAACAGATACCGCAATAATGTCTTTATCAATGTTCAGATAAAGACCAAGCGTAATCGCCACGATTATAATCAACCATGTTGTAATGATTCGCCGGTTACGATAGAGAAAAAAGTAGATGTTGCGGGAAAATTCCACCGTTATTTCCCCAATATTGGAACATGTTGCCACGGTATCGGGCCCATGTCCGCTGCGGTACAGTTATCCTGAACCTGCAGGGAGTTTTTTGCCCCTGGAATGGCAACGTGACAGGCATCGTGAGACAGGCAAAAACGCAGGCTAACCTGCGCCATACTCTGCTCCGGGCAGCGCTCAAATAATGACGCAGAATTTTCGAGATCACCAAGGTATTTATTCAGTTTTTCCGGTGACAGGTTCATACTTCTGTGATCGTCGTCTGTAAATCGTGACTGCCGGTTAAATTTTCCCGTCAGCAGGCCAAACAAAAGGGGAATCCGTACAATGACCCCAATACCATATTCGATCGCTTTCGGAAACAATACGTTTTCTGCCTCTCGCTCGAGCAAATTATAGCGAACCTGTATTGTATCTACGATATCGTGATACCGGTCCAGCAAAAAGGCCTGATTGGTTTCCTGAAACGACTGGACGCTCCAGCCGGCATATCTGATTTTTCCGTCTTTTTTCAATGTTTCAAGCGCTTCCCAGGGTTCATCCTGGTCCAGCTTTACCAGGTCTCCGGAGTGGAGTTGCAACAGATCCAGCGCATCAACTTTCAAGCGCTTTATGCTCTGCTCGGCGGCATAAATAATATAGTCTTTTGTGTATGTCTGTCGAATGGGCCCGTAGCCCTCATCGTCAGATTGACCGGCACTGTAAAAATCATTACCGGCTTTTGTAGCGACAATGACATCGCCTTTTCCGCCTCGTTCGGCCAAAACATCGGCGATTAACTGCTCTGAATGCCCAAAACCATAAACATCCGCCGTGTCGATAAAGGTTACTCCCAAATCCAGCGCGTCGTGAAGTGCTTTTTTTGACACACTATCATCCGTCTGCCCCCAGTTCATACCCCCGATAGCCCAGGCGCCAAAACCGATGGTCGATACTTTTGGTCCGCGTTTTCCCAGCTGCTTATAAATCATAATTCTAACTCTTTTCTGTTTAAATTAAAAATGATCCGCAGTCCGTCAAGGGTCAGGTGTTTATTAAATATATCCACATTTTCCGTGTGTTTGGCGATCTCCTCGGAATACCCGCCCGTTGCAATAACGAAAACGCTATTCTCTCCCAATTCGCTTTTAATTCTTCCAACAATGCCCTCAATCATGGCAATATGTCCGACAAAAATTCCGCTTTGCATGTGTTCTTTTGTCGTTTTTCCGATGATATTCTCCGGATATTGAAGATCGATTTCGTGCAGTTGGGCGGCCCGGCGAATTAATTCCAATGATCCGGTAACCAGCCCGGGAGAGATTGCGCCTCCGGTATAATCGCCCTCCCCGTTCAGGACATCGAAGGTGGTTGCGGTCCCCAGGTCTACCACAATTAACGGACATTGATAATACTGTTTGGCTGCGACAACATTGCAAAGCCGGTCTGCTCCGATCTGTTTCGGCTCGCGCACCAGCAAATTCATGCCTAAATTCAGATTGCTGCTCACAACAAGGGGTTCGTGCCCAAAATTAATCCGGCTCATTTTGGTGAAGCTGTTTGTTAGTTCCGGAACTACCGAGCTGATCGCAATATTAGAAATTCTTTCTGTCGGTATGTCGACTGAATTACAAAGCTGTTTCACCATTATCCAGTATTCATCGACGGTCCGGGTATGCGAGCTGACAAGGCGCCAGCTCTCCAGCAGCTGTTCCTCCCGATAAATCCCCACTACCGTATTCGTATTGCCTATATCAATCACCAGCAGCATTGTTTTACTCCTTTAAAACGGTTACGTCCCCGGCATAAAACAGCTTTTGGCCGGATTTGGTCCTAAGTCGCAGCCCGCCATCCTCCGAAAGACTGTCAAAAACCCCCCGGTATATCTCTTTGCCATCATTAATAGCGATTTCCCGACCGATCGATCCACACGCATCCTGCCACATTCTAATAATAGGCCTTTCCCCCGATTCCTGCAACACAATTAACAGGTGATCAATAGCCGTTAACACTTTATTTAATATCCCGATGCGGTCCCATTCGAATCCGCTTTCTGCCGCCAACGATGTGGCGTGTTCCAGATCGTTTACAAAGAATTGCCGTTGTTGATTTACATTTAAACCGATGCCGACCACCAGTTTTTCATAGCGTCCGGCTGTTATTTTGCCCTGGACCAATATTCCACAGACCTTTTTTCCGTTAAGCAAAACATCGTTCGGCCATTTTAATGATAAATTTATACCTGCGGGTAAACTTTTCCAAAGTCCCTGGTAAACACCAACCGCCGCTAAAAACGTATAGACGGCCGGCATTTTTCGGCCGGATAAATTATTCAGCAGAATCGAAAACAGGAGCGCTGTTTCAGGAAGACTTTGCCACACCCGGTTGAATCGTCCGCGCCCGGCCGTCTGGTCATCTGCTAATACGACAGTGCCATTTAAAAAGTCTTCTGCGTCCAGTAAAAACCGGTTCGTGGAATCGATTGTTTTAAAATGCAGAACGGTGCGCTGTAGAACCCTCAAATCAAATGAAAGATTTATTTTATCGGCTGCGGTTTTCATTTATTGTAAACATCAATAAAAACGTTAAAAGCCCCGCTCTTTGCGGACCGCCTGGTAGGCGTCATTGATGGCCTTGAATTTCTCCTCCGCCAAATTCTGAATTTCCGGACCAAGACTGGCAACTTTATCAGGGTGGTACTTTACCGCCAGGCCACGATAGGCTTTTTTTATTGTCTCAATATCATCTTCGGGGTTCACGTT
>JAHJGX010000091.1 GCA_018824205.1 bacterium | reverse complement strand
TTCATCCAGGTATTCACCCGGACCATCACTTTCTCTGGATTCATCGATCATGCCGTCACCGTCATTATCCTTGCCATCGCTATCAATGCCGGGACTTTCCAGGAATGCATAGCCGGCATAACCGATTGACCAGCTCCCCGGATAACCAAGCGCACCGGGAGGCCCGTATGCGAAGGCAATATCCAGATCCAGATCATATTCACCAATGTTTTGAATATTTCCGCCAACACCCCCAATCCCCCAATCAATGTATTGCGAGAAAAAGGACTTACGATAATCGTGTGTAGATTCGTTTGTTATGTCGTACAACCAAAATATACAATCTTCGGCAAGAACCTGGCTCCACTGAAATCCACGGGCTTTCACTACCAATCCAACTCCGCCACGGGAGGAATCCCGCTCATCACAATAAAAATTCATAAGTAAGTTAACTTCTTTATCCGGATCGTCATCAAAAACAAAAACTGTTTCAAGATCGGCATTAAAAATACCTTTTCCAAAAAAACCATTCCAATATCCTGCCCAGGAAGATGGTTTATCCAGCCAGTATTCCGGCCAGGTAATCGGATTATTGCTCATAGCCGGTGAAGAGTTTGCTTCTTTATCCATATTAAACCAATTCGGCTGTGGTTCAAATCCCCAGGGTACCCCTTCCGGCGACGTATCGACAAATTCCCGAAACTGGGTCTCCATCGGGTGAATAAGGTCACCGTCACCATTTACTGCTTCAACTGATACAACTAACGTAATATCATCAAGGTAATGCCGATCAGGAGACGGCCAGCAACCGGAAGGTTCGTCCGGATAGCTGCCCACCTCACAATAATTATGGAATAACGTAAATACAAGATTCCCATTCATCAACCCAAGACGGCGATATTCCCTATTACCACGCATACTGGCCGGCGTTTGTGCCTGAAGAGCATACTCCTGAAGACCAATTATTCCAACTATTAATAAAAAAAGAAATGCATTTTTTTTCATGTTAAATTTCTTCATATTTTTCTCAATTATTCTGACCAAAATTGATTGAGCAGCCCAATATAATCTTTCTGGGTGCATCATAATAATTGGGTTGTCTGTAC
Organism: bacterium; assembly: GCA_018824205.1. Taxonomy (GTDB): domain Bacteria; phylum Fidelibacterota; class UBA2242; order UBA2242; family UBA2242; genus B118-G9. The sequence continues at coordinate 3,159 of JAHJGX010000091.1, read as the reverse complement.
CATTCTTCCTGGGTTCTATAACCACGATAAGTTTCAAATATCATATTATAGTCATAATCCGCTGTTCCGCTGGAAGCATATACATCTCGATTATTTTTTCTGTCAAGTAAATTGGTAATTTTTATAAACGGTGAAATTGTGACTGAATTCAATTGAAAATCCTTGGTGACATTCACATCAAATGTCATCGTCATCGGTTTGCGCTCGCCATTTAAAATACGGTTGTTATAGCGAGGGGATTCACGGGTGTAGGGAGTTCCGCTGCCAATTTTTCCAATTGCGCTGATATGATAGCCCATTTGAGTTGTTGTTGTCGTCAAATTCAGGGAATGGGTTTGATCCCAATTCAACGGCTGTCGCTTTTTTTCTGATTGAATCGGAGGATCGGATTCCTGGTTTTTCGACTCGTCCAACGGATCGGAGGCATTTCCGGTGGCGGACTGATAGGTATAATCAACAGAGAACCCAACGGATCCGGGCGCTTCACGCATTTCCAGGGCTACCGTAATCCCTTTGACATTCGCGTAATCCCGGTTAATAAAGTACCAAAACCGGCCCCCGTAAATATTGCGATAGGTAATCTGCCCGATTAAGTCACGGATATCCTTATTAAAACCGGTAACATCAAGCGTAAGATCAGACGTAATGCCCTGCTTGATTCCAATCTCATAGCTGACCGTTTTTTCCGGTTTTAGTTCAGCATTTCCCATGATATTAAAACTGCCTCTTGGCGGTTGATCGCCTTTCAGTTGAACCAGAGACACCTCAAAATCAGGATTAATATATAAATGCTCATAATTGGGTATTTGAAAAAAATGCCCGTATGAAAAATGAATAACTCCCTGGTCGGAGATTGGATAGGCAATTCCAACTCTCGGACTCAGCTGGCTGGAAGTTTCTGCAGCTCTTTTTGGGGCGCCAACAGTATTATAAAAGTTTTCCGGTACAACCCCATCGGGATCAAAATAATCATATCTGACTCCTAGATTAATAATCATTTCTCCCAACTCAAGTTTATCCTGAATATATGCCGAAATTTCTTCCGGTTCGTGGGTATAGGAATTATTATACCAGGATGAAACCGAAGGAATCTGAATTTCATATTTCTCGTCAAAATAGAGCTGATACTCATGCAGCCAAAGTTTGATTTTTTTATAACTGACCCCAAGTCCAATCGTTTGATTTTTTGTTATCTGGCTTCGTATGTCTGTCTTTAGAATTCGGGTTCTGTTATCCCGGAAATGATGCCACATGCGCATGCCGCCTGTTGCGAAACCATTCGAATTGTTTTGAGTCAGATATTCGAGGGGAACATATCCGGGATCATAGGGGCTTTGATATACATACTGAGCATATTCTGTATAAGATTCCGAGGCATTTGCTGTCAAAAAGGTAGATCGTCCAAACATATGAGTATATTGAAGTGAATGTTGATAGCTCTTACTATCCTGATGGTAATTTCCATCAGGATTGTATTTAAACAGGCGATCAAAATCACGGTGTTTTTCATCTTCAAAAAAACCGGTATAGTTAATTTTATCCCGTTGTGACAATTTAAAGCTGATTTTACCTTGCAGGGATTTTTTTAAATTCGGATTCATTGGAACATACGCACTGTCACCGGTAGACTGAATGAACTGCTCTTCCGGCTTTTCAGAAAAATATGAATAGTCATTGGGGCGAAAAATGCGCCGGCCATACTGCCAGCCGTCATTACTGTATACTCTGCCTAATATCGAAAAAGACAATCTTTCTTTAAATAATGGGACCGGCCCGCTTAAGCTCATCTGAAGATTCGTAATTGAAGCAGGATTTACATCATCAATATTCATAAATGTTTTTGTGTGGCTGCTGAGATAGTCACCGGCATACAGGGATACTTTACCTGAATAATTTTTTTGCCCCTCCTTGGTCACAATATTGACAATTCCGGACATCGCTTGACCATATTCTGCATTAAATGTTCCACTGATAACTTCAACTTCCTGGATCATATCGCTTTCCACGTCGAAAAGATTGTCACCGGAATAGGAATCATTCATCGGGACGCCATCCACAATGTACATCACCTCTCCGGCACGGCCACCACGGAAATGCCCGTCAACAACGCCGGCCTGAAGATTAATGATCTCACTGAGATTCTGGACTTGCAGCTGTTCGATCTGATCAGCACTGACTCTGAACGAAGTTGAAGTAACATCCTTCTTTACTGTCGGCATCTTAGCAATGACAATAACTGCTTCGCCAGCCAGTGTTTCAGTTCCCATCACAAAATTAATAGGGGTTGTCAGGTCAACCATCACCTGCACATTCGTCTGGATGACACTCTGATAACCAATCATCGTAGTCTTTAATGAATATTCCCCCGGACTTATATTCAATATCGAGTAATAACCATCATAATCCGAAGCTGCTCCATGTACGGTACCCTCAAGAATAACATTAACACCTATTAAAGGATCTCCTAATTCCCTGTCGGTAATCCTGCCGGAAATTTTCCCTGTAGTACCTGCAAATAAAATACTTTGATACAGAATCAGACCTAAAATGAATAGTCGTATTGAACGTCTCATATAAAGACCCTTCCACACTTTTTAAAAGTAATTCTCCGGGGACTTTTCAGCCCCCGGAGAACCGATAAAATAAAACTAACGCATCAAGACCATTTTTCTGGTCATACGTTGTTCATTTGTTGAAAGAACATAGAGATACATTCCCGTTGGAACTGCTTCTCCATGATTGTTTTTTGCATCCCATACAATCGAATAATTACCAGCATTCTGAACCGTATTTGTCAGTGTTCTTACCTGCTGTCCCAAAACATTATAAATCGTTAAAGTAACTTTGCTTTGTTTCGGTAACGCATATTCAATTGTCGTTTCAGGATTGAACGGATTAGGATAATTCTGAAGTAACGCAAATTTTTCAGGTACCCTGGTAGTTTTCTCATTTTCCGGCTCAATTGCTGTGGGAGCAACAGCCATCTTCACAACGCTGAAGTCATCAAAATATGCAGTACCGGTTACCCAATTGTTAAACCGGGCCCGCACCGAGATGCCCGTCGCATCTTCCGGAGCCTGATCAACGACCACGTAATGAATCCAGCCAGTCGTTGAATCCCGCTGATCTACATACACGAATGTATCGTGGAACGAATCA
>JAHJGX010000090.1 GCA_018824205.1 bacterium | reverse complement strand
GTTAACCAATTAATATACAGGCTCTTATGAACATTTTAAGATGCTAATATTTATTATTTTTATCGAAAATAGTGCGTTTTTCTATGTTTTTGGAAGCAGATGTGCGCAACTTGGGTTAAGGTAGCGGAATTGCATTGTACAAAATATCCGTCATTATCAATAATGCTCACCGAATCGCTCATGGCGTCAAAAGTGGTTTGCCACTGCGTTGCGGCTTCATGTAATTTTCTTTCGGCCTGCTTGCCTGCCTGTTCGGCAGACAGGCGCTCGGTGATGTCCTGAAATACGCAATAAGCCTGTTTGAAACTACCATCGGGAGTATAGCCTATACGTCCTTCGAATAAAATGTCTAAATAATGTCCGTCTTTGTGTCTTATTTTAAACTGAATATCATGTCCATATCCGCGTCGTTTAAACTCCTGAAAGTTTTTCTCAAAATGTGCTTTCCAATCCGGATGCAGAAAATCCCCAAACCATTTACCAATAGCCTCTTCCCTGTTATAACCAAGAGTTCTCAGCCACGCCGGATTCACATCCAGGAATCTGCCATTTTCATCCAGGGACTGATATGACAAAGGGGCATTATTATAAAGTGCTCGGTATTTCTCTTCGCTTTCAGTAGCCGTTTCATCCAGCAGTTCTTTTTCTGCCCTCAGTTTGTCTTCCGCCGCTTTTATACGGAGCATCACATTTACCTGGGCTTTCAGTTCCTGGGGATCTATAGGTTTGGACAGGAAGGCATCGGCGCCGGATTCCAGTCCCTTTATGCTCTTAGAGTCGGTTTTTAGCGCAGTAAGCATAATCACAGGAATATGTTTTGTGGATCCATCCTCCTTGAGTTTTTCACAAACTGTATAGCCGTCCATTTCAGGCATAGAAATGTCCAGCAGGATTGTATCCGGCTGTTCTTTCCGGGCAATTTTATGACCTTTTTTACCCGACTGAGCAGTATAGACCTGACAATCGGGAATCAGGTCTTGCAGCAGGGCTTTCACACTGCTAAGATTGCCCTGTTTGGCATCAATGATTAATATTTTTGGCATTTTTGACTCCTTTATCTCAAATCACGAGTTGTGGATTGAAATATTCCTCCATTCATTTCTCTTTTCCCGAGTTGAAACATCCCGAATCGGGTTCGGGACAGGCCGGGGCTATTCAGATAAATTTCGGATCTATTCAACATATTATTGGTATTTAATATACTCAACTTGCTTAATTTTCCCAACCACATTACTACGCTCCCGTTCTCCTCACTCAACACACATCTTCTTAATTATGCGGCAATATCTTTAGAGGAGCCCTGCAATCAGTATAAAATGTCAACCGCCGGCTTTCCTAACGGGGACTCCCGGAGTAGTCGGTGGGTGGGGGCTACAAAGTAAGGCCCTGTTGCCAAAAGGAAATTATAAAATCTGACATCTTCGCGGCTGGTAGTAACCTTTTTTCTTACATTGAACTCATGTTACTTTAAAAGCACCATCTTCCGGGTTTTATGAAAACTGGTCGTTCTCATCGAGTAAATATAGATGCCGGCGGAAACATTCTGACCGGATTGACAATAAAGTCCCCACTTTTCGATTCTGGTCATAACCATCCCCCAATCATTAGTTAACGATACTGATAACTTCTCTGAATAGCATTTCGGGCAATTTCGAGCACTTTGTCGTTTGGAAGGTCGCGCAAATCCTTATTCTTTAAGACCGGGTGGATAACAATTTCCAGTTTCCCCCGGGGATCAATAAAGAACCTGTTTTTTGGTTTCAGAGAAAAAAATCCATTTAATGTAATTGGAATCACATCCAAATCCGCGGAGCGCATGATATGAATAAAGCCCTTTTTAAACGGACCTGGTTTTCCATTCAGGGTCCGCGTTCCCTCCGGGAAAATCGCAATCGTCAGGCCATCTTTGGCATGTTCAATCGCCCGGCCGATGGATTCTCTGGATTGTTTCGGCTGACCCGGTTCGATAGGAATATAATGAGTCATTTTTAATAAATGCCCAAACCCAAAAATATCAACCAGGTATTTCCGGCCGATCCAGGCTAATCCGGGAACAATCGTCATGATCGCCGGAATATCATAAATGCTCGTATGATTCGCGATCAGAAGATGTTTTTTAGTTTTATCGACATTCTCCCAGCCGATCACCCGGACCCGCTTGCCCATTAGAAAAAAAAGTCCCTTCGCCCATAAAAACTGACCCAATCTGACAACCAATTCTAGCCGCAGATAACTCAAAACAATGCCGATAACCACAATGATCGCGGTAAAGCCGTATTGCATTCCATAGACGATAAGTGTGTAGAATACAAGAAAAGGGCGAAGTCGGTTTGGTGTATTTGAAATTGGGAACATGGGAAGAATTCTAAGGAAATTCGGTACCAAATACAATATGAAAATGTTTTACATGTCAATTTAAAGTGTAAAAAATTACTTTGTGTCTCTATGGGGAAATGATTACAATAAGCAAACGGCGGAGGGATTATGGTCATTAAAAGTATTCTGGTATGTGTTTTGGGATATCTATTGGGAGCAGTTCCAACCGGAGTCATCATTACCAAACTTCTCAAAGGAATTAATCTCACAACTTTCGGGAGCGGTCACACGGGCGCCACAAATGTAAAACGTGCGGTCGGAATGAAAGCCGCAATTTTCGCCGCAATTCTGGATATTTTATGGGGCACGCTCAGCGTCTGGGTTGCCTGGCTGATTACCCATAATTACTTGATGGCAGCGGCGGCCGGCTCGGCCGCTATCATCGGTCACAACTGGTCGCTATACATTCGTATGCAGGGTGGCATCGGACTGTCAACACTTTATGGTTCACTGCTGTTTTTTCAACCCCTGATTGTAACCGGGGCGGTTCTGATTATTGTCGCCATCCGGATGTTCCTGGTTAAAATTCTGCATTTTCACCGCAATCGCGTCACAATATTCTGTATGCTGCTATTTCCCCTGATTTTAAAATGCCTGACAATCCGTTTAGAAGGAATTTTACTTTGTGCTATCGGCGGATTAGTTGTCATCATTAAAACAATCCCTGACTGGAACAGGGTCTACGACAAAAAAATTACCTGACGGACTTACAACTTTTTTTGTTCGTAACAAATCATTCAATAAAAAATAAGCGTCGCGAAGTTGAATGGAGTAATGGAGCAGTGGAATATTATGGGGCTAACCCAAAAGTCCGTAAAGCAAGTCATCCTGAGAGAAATCGAAGGATCTCGTTAGAGGAAAAGAAAATGTTTCAACTTCGCTCAACATAACCGGTTCTGGCTAAAATATTACTTTTGGGACAGCTCAGGAGAACTGAATTCCTGACCATTACTTCATCACTTCAATACTCCAATAGAACTACTAAAGTGATTTGTTTTTTAGATTTTTGAGGTAATTTACCAGTACGCAAAAGGCATCAGGAACAGGTTCCAGCTCTTTTCCTTCTGTGGTGAAAACTGTTTGAGTTCGGCATCATACTGTCGGCGGTTCTCATAAATAACACCCACTCCCAGGCCGATCATCCACTTCCAGAAGGGAATCGCTTTACCATATATAATTTTGAACCTGGAAATACCTGTTTCATCGTGCGAAACCGGCAGCTGTAGTTCGAACTCGTTCATACTGTTTTCCACCCAGCGCCAATCAAACCGGCCCAGGTGCATTCGGTTGCGCGAGAAACTGAGTAAAAGTGTATTTGAAATTTCCCGCAGGCCGTAATTGCGATATCCCAGTTTGAGGTCCCAGTCATAAGCCACACTGTCATCGACGCTTTCACCCTTTAACTTCCATTCCACCCGATACCAGTTTGACCGAACCAGACAATTGTTGAAAATCTGGTAGGCGCCACCCGTCAGAACCAGTCCGCTGGCTCCCGACGCGGCAATGATGAGTTCCTCCTCATCATTCATCGATAAAAATGCCGCTAACTGCCCGGCAAACAGGCTGACCGACCAGGGTTCCTGATATCCGCCGCTGATGCTGCCGATCAGGTTGATATCTTTGTACACTGTAAATTCATCGTAAAAATCTTTATGGCTGCTCTCAATCCAGGCCGACACCGCCGTCGACGGATACAACGTAAACTCAATTAATCCATATCCGGGTTTATAGGAGCGGAGAAGCAGGTCCCGGTACATAAGGGTTTCATTTTCCTGATAAATATAGATCGGCTGGTCTTTCTGGATCTGGTAAAACAGGCTGGTGTAGCTGTGGTAAGGATCCAGCGTGATGGCTGTTCCAAGATCGCGGTCACTGACGGTCCAGTGATGGTGCCACTGGGCCCGGGTAACCGTACTTCCCGATATAATAATCAAAAATACGAGCAGGCCCAGCCGTCGGATATTATTTATGGGGAAAAACTTTGATTTCATCGGATGATAACTTACACATTCAATGATTATTTGAAAAATTCATTTTTTTGAGCCATATTTCAATAACACATGATGAAAGGAATGATCATGTCTTTAGGTAAAGTAGCAGTTGCTTTAAGCGGAGGCGCCGCGCTCGGACTGGCCCATGTGGGCGCGCTGAAAGCCATGGCAGAGTTCGGCGTCAAGCCCAGTTTTATATCCGGCACCAGCGCCGGGTCGGTTATCGGGGCCATGGTCGCCCGCGGATTGTCCGTTGCTGAGATTGAAGATGTGGTCCTGTCAATAGACCGGAAAAAAACATTTTATCTGCTGTCACCGTCTATTCCTCTCGGTGGCCTGATTGACCCGAAAAACTTTGTATCTTTTATGGAAAAAATTGTCGGTAAAGACACCCTGATCGAAGACCTGGAAATTCCCTTCGTCGCCGTGACAATTGATTTTCGAAACGGCAATATCCTGTACATCGACCGCGGCCGTTTGGTGGACGCCATTCGCTCCAGTATCTCCATTCCCGGCGTTTTTAAACCCTTCGAAGCCAACGGAACACTGCTGGTTGATGGCGGTCTCCGGGAAAACCTGCCCCTGAGCGCATTGAAAAAATTCAACTACGATACCCTGCTCGGCGTCAATGTGCTGAAAACACAACAGCTTAAATTCGAAGGGCTTTACGCTCCGATTGCTCCGTTTAAAAACCCCCAAAATGACAAAGGCGATACCTTCATTGATCGGATCAGCAACGCGATCCAGATCGCCCGGCAGAACCGCCTGAACCACCTGCCCCGCCTGACCTACATCGGCTATCAATCGCTTTTAATTCTGATGACGGAACTGTCTAACAGAGAAATCCAGATTTGCAATCCCGACCTGGTGTTGCAGCTTAATCTCTCAAAACTGCAGTTGTGGGAATTCTGGCGCGGGCAAGAGGCCATGGAGATCGGCTACCGTGAATCCCATGAGCAATTGACGGATTTCTTTAATCGCTGAACTAGAGCGGCATATAAATCACCTCAAACCGTTGCTGAAAAAGTGAAAATAAGAGCGATGTCCGTATTGATCGTTGTCCCTGACACTATTTCGTAATGAACAATTCCAACGCAATTATCGGGAAATTCTTTTGATAAAATTTGGAACCGGGTATTATTTATAAATTGTGGGCAATGTCATAAAACTCGGGAAACGAAATCCCCACGCAATCGGCATCCTGAATCGTTGATTCGCCATCGGCAATCCAGGCCGCCACGGAAAGGGCCATGGCAATCCGGTGATCGTCATAACTCTTACACACCGCCGCATGCAATGGCGTTGGCCCGTCTACAATAAAACCGTCGTCGCTCTCTTCGATCGACGCACCCATCTTTTTCAGTTCGCCGACAATCGCCGCAATGCGGTCACTCTCTTTGATGCGCAGTTCCAGCGCATCTTTGACTATCGTGCGGCCTTCCGCTTGAGTCGCAATAACGGCAACCAACGGCAGCTCGTCGATCAGTTTTGGTATCAGAGTCCCGCCAATTTCAACCGCTCTCAGTTTGGCGTTTTGGACAACAATATCGCCGACCGGTTCATTGGACACCGGGCGTTCATTGTCAATCCGCAGATCGGCGCCCATTTTTTCCAGCATGGTCAGAAGCCCGGTCCGGGTCGGATTGATTCCAACATCCTTTAATCGCAGGTGACTGCCGGGCACTAGCAGCCCTAAAGCAATCAGGAACGCCGCAGAGGAAATATCACCGGGCACCTGAAAGTCATGAGCCGCTAATTGACGTATTTTCCCTAAAGAAATAACATTTCCACTTCTGTGAATATCCACGCCGCAATAGGCCAGCATCCGTTCCGTATGGTCCCGGCTGGCCACCGGCTCAGTGACCTGAACGTTTCCATCAGCATACAGGCCCGCCAGCAGGACCGCCGATTTCACCTGGGAACTGGCGACCGGCAATTCATAGATCACATCGGTTAGGGATTTACCCCTGATAAACAATGGCGCAAGCCGGTTGGATTGCCGCCCGTAAATTTCCGCTCCGTTGCCGACCAGGGGTTTGATAATGCGATCCATGGGGCGCCGGCGCAGGCTGGCATCGCCCGTGAGTACTGTGGAGAAGTGTTGCCCGGCCAGCAGTCCGCAAAGGAGGCGCATCGTGGTACCGGAATTACCGCAATTCAGTACATCGTCGGGTTCGCTCAGAGTCCGAAGCCCCCTGCCATGGACATGAATGTCCTGACCGCTGCGACGGATATCGGCCCCTAAGCTCCGCATGCAGTCCAAAGTGGTTTGGCAGTCGATCGCTGAGGAGTAATTTTTTATGGTGCTGACCCCGTCACCAATAGCCGCAAACATTGCCGCCCGGTGGGAGATCGATTTATCGCCGGGTACAGTCGTTTCACCGTTCAGTCGATGTAATTTCGACAGCCTGACATCGGCCATTTAAATACTCCGCCCAACGGCTTTGGCGATCGCGTCCAGCTCTTTCATTAATGCCGAAAAATGCTCAAATGTAATGGATTGATACCCGTCGGATAGCGCTTTATCCGGAAAGGGGTGAACTTCAACCATAATTCCGTCGGCACCGGCCGCAATGGAGGCTTTGGACAGCGGGATAATCATGTCCCGGCGGCCGGATGCGTGACTCGGATCCACCAGCACCGGCAGATGGGACTGCTGTTTAAGTTCGGGAATACTGCTGATATCCAGAGTATAGCGGGTGTACTCATTGAAGGTCCGGATACCCCGTTCACAGAGAATGACATTATAATTTCCCTCGGACATGATATATTCGGCGGCCAGCAGAAATTCATTGATTGTCGCTGAGATTCCGCGTTTCAGCAGCACCGGTTTTTTGGAGCGGCCGGCCCGTTTTAACAGGGAATAGTTCTGCATATTGCGGGCACCGATCTGAATCAGATCCACATACTCTTCAACCAGGTCAAAACTTTCCGTATCCACCGCTTCGGAAACTACCGGGATATCGATGAGTTCCCGGGCGTCGGCCAGTATCTCAAGGCCCCGTTTGCCCAATCCCTGGAACGAATAGGGCGATGTCCGCGGCTTATAGGCGCCGCCGCGCAGTAAATTGGCGCCCAGTAATTTCAACAGGCGGCCGCCTTCATTGGTCCCTTCCACCGTTTCCACAGCGCAGGAACCGGCGATGATCGCGAGTTTTTTGCCGCCGATGGCAACCTTGCCAACCTTGACAACGGTGTCCCCGGATTTCATTTCACGGCTGCCGAGTTTATAGGGCTTTTTGACATCATTGATGTTTTTCACACCGGGCATTTTAGCAATTTCTTCCGCATTCAGACCGGTATGATTACCTGAAATGCTCATTGAGTTTGCTGTATTGTTCGAAAGATGATGCACATCACCCCCCATTTTTTGAATCAGTTTAGTAACTCGGTTAATCTCTTTTTGAGTTGCAGAGTCATCCATAATTATCAACATGTTAATCTTTCTCCTCTATAAGGATGTGGTATTTCGGATAAAATACTCTATCGCGAGAATATAGCCCTGGTGCCCCAATCCGCTGATCTGGCCCTGGCAAACCGGCGCAATCAACGACTTCTGCCGGAAGGATTCACGACCATGGATATTGCTCAGGTGGACTTCGATTACAGGGACATCCACGGCTTCGACAGCATCCCGGATCGCCACCGAACTGTGAGTAAAGCCGCCGGGATTCAGAATAATCCCGGTCAGCCCCCCTGAGTTCTGAATAGCGTCAATAATCTCGCCTTCATGATTGCTTTGTAAAATATCTACTTTGACATTTTTGGATTTACCAAATGCCTGTATTTTTTCATTAATCTCTGCCAGCGTCAGCGTCCCGTAATGATCCGGGTCCCGCTGCCCCAGAAGATTTAAATTTGGTCCATGTATGACACGAAACGATCCCATGGCAGCTCCTCTATTTTGCTATTACCGATACCCATCAGGACCGGTAATTTTAACACCCCGTTACTTATTTTTTTATCCTGCAGTAAATGTTGACGAATCGTTTTCAATTTAAGTTTTTCAGGAACCGAAATCGGTAGTTGGAAGTCCTGAATCAATGTAATAATTCGTCCGATTTCTTGCTCTTCCAGGTCTGATAACTGTCTTCCGATTTGCGCTTCCAATGCCATGCCGATTGCCACCGCTTCGCCGTGTTTCACGCCCCGGTAGTGGCTGCCGGCTTCGATCATATGCCCCACAGTATGCCCAAAATTCAACAGCGACCGAATACCCGAAAGTTCCTTTTCGTCGGCCTGCACGATATCCCGCTTGATCTCCTGGCAACGGGTCACAATTTTCTGCAGCGCCTTGGCCTCTCTGTTTAAAACAGAAAGCTTTTCCGATTCCAAATATGCAAAAAGATCTTTATCCCGGATCAGCGCTGTTTTAATGACCTCCGCCAGACCATTGCGGAATTCACGCTCTGAAAGAGTTTTCAATAATTCAATGTCCGCCAGAACCAGTTCCGGCTGATAAAAACTACCGATCAGGTTTTTTCCGGCGGAATGATTCACGCCGGTCTTTCCACCGACGCCGGCGTCCACCTGCGAGAGCAGCGTGGTCGGAATATTCAGCAGCCGGCAGCCCCGCTTTAGCGTCGCCGCCACAAAGCCGGTTATGTCGGTAATGACGCCGCCACCCAATCCGATTAGCATATCACCGCGATCAAAGCGGTTCTCTAAAAGAATATCGTAGATTTTCGAAACGGTCTTTAATGATTTATATCGTTCGCCGTCTGGAATAATGATCGGTAGTACTTCAATGTTTTGTGATGAGAGTATATCGATAACCCGATCCAACAGCAGTCCACCCACCAGTGGATTCGTGATAATGGCACAACGCTTCGGTAGTTTGTCAATGAAGAGTGGCAGCGAATCCAGAATCCCGGAAGCCACATGCACATTATATGCGCCTGACGAGGTGTTCACCGGTATAATTTCAGCATCTTTCGGCCGTGACTGTTTATCACAAAGATTTAGTTGTTTACTAATGATCTCAGCGATCTGGTCCGGCGTTTTACCGTCCGTACCAGTACCAAGATCGGCAAAATCGTAAATCCCCGCCCGCTCATGGAGCAGATTTTCCACAGCGCCCGGCTGTTTCAATAGCGGTCGTGTATCGTCGCCCGCCAATCGTTTTTTTACCGTGTCGGCGGTCACTTCAAGATGAACAACTTTCCCGAGTTTAGATAAACGCTTCCGGTTTTGTTCATCTTTAACAATACCGCCGCCCGTCGCAAGAACAATATTTTGCATCCCGCTAATCGATTTCAGTACCTTCTGCTCCAGGCGCCGGAAGTACACTTCACCACTATTCTTAAAAATATCGCTGATGCTGCGCTTTTCCGCCAACTCGATCATCCGGTCTGTGGACAGAAAGGTTGAACCGCTGCGCCGGGCAATCACCCGCCCGACACAATCTTTGCCGCTGCCCATAAACCCGATCAGGATGATGTTTTGCATACTCGTTCTGTATATTGTTTATAATTTGCTTTTATGTCTTCAATCGTATCGCTGCCGAATTTTTCGGTTAGTGCGTTGGCCAGCGTCAACGCCAGCATGGCCTCTGCCACCACGCCCGCCGCCGGAACGACACACACATCGGCCCGCTCCTTTTGGGCGTCCACCGCTTCACCGGTGCGGATGTCAGCGGACTTCAAAGGCGACCGCAACGACGGCAACGGTTTTACTTCAATGTTCACAACAATGTCATTGCCGTTGGTCATACCGCCTTCGATGCCGCCGGCATAATTGCTGCTGCGGATAAATCCATCTTTATCATTGTAAAAAATCTCGTCCTGGGCCATCGATCCCGGTTTTTTACTGATATCACGCTCGCCAATAGTGACGCCCTTGACCGACGGAATCGACATCATCGCCGCCGCGATTTTTGTATCCAGGCGGGTGTCCCATTGCGCGTAACTTCCCAGGCCGGGACAAAGCCCACCGGCCCGGATTTCCGAAACACCGCCCAGGGTATCTCCTTTTTCTATTGCTTCATCGATCAGTTTCATCATCGCCTTTTCCTGTTCAGGATCGGCGCAACGCAGCGGTGATTTTTCAGTATCTTCCGCCGAACGGGATTTTTCGGTCATTTCAATATTCCCGATGGAAATTGTCCGGGATGACAGTTCAATCCCGAATTCCGTCAGGAACAGTTTCAGAATAGCCCCGGCGGCCACCCGTGCAGCCGTTTCCCGGGCAGAAGCACGTTCGAGTACATTCCGCACATCGTCCAAAGCGTATTTCTGAATGCCGGCCAGGTCGGCATGTCCGGGGCGCGGGGCTGTCACCGGATTATCAACTTCCAGCTTGCCTACGTTCATCCGGCCCTGCCAGTTGGCGTAATCCCGGTTTTTTATCCAAAGCGATATCGGCGAGCCGATGGTTTTACCGTTCCGGACGCCGGACAAAATTTCCACCTCATCGGCTTCAATCTGCATGCGCTTTCCCCGGCCGTAGCCTTGTTGACGGCGTTTTAGTTCAGCATTGATAAAATCCACATCGATCGTTAAACCTGCGGGAAATCCGTCAATAATAACATTCAGTCCTTTGCCGTGGGATTCGCCGGCACTGATCATTCTAATCATAGTTTATTCCTAATGCATTTTTCATTACATCCACCGGCGCTTCTTCACCGGTAAAAATCTCGAACGCCCGAACCCCCTGATATAGCAGCATGTCCAGACCATTCACACTCCGGATTCCCTCGTGCTGTTTTACCGGAAATTTGTAATTCAGGTCCATATACAACGAACCCCTTTGCATGAAAGGGGTTACGTCGTCCTGGAGGTCAACAGAGCTGGCATTAATCACCATGTCTGTTGTGGTGAGAGGAGAGTGGAGAGGGTTTGAATTGACGACCGTTGCACCATAGAGCGACGCCAAGTCTTCTGCTTTTGACGAGATAATATCTGTGATAGTGAGATTTGCGAGATTGCACTGGCTAAGCACCCAGGCGGCGGCTTTCGCGACGCCACCGGCGCCAATCAGCAAAACATTTTTGCGAGTGAGATCGATCTTTACCCTATCGAGCAGAGCCTGGAAACCAAAGACATCGGTATTGTGACCGGAAAGGCCATTTTCGTCGAACACAACAGTATTAACAGCGCCTACCTCTTTTGCTTCTTTAGATATTTCATTGAGAAAGAGCAATAACGTTTCTTTGTGTGGGTTTGTAACGTTAACTCCTCTGCAGCCGATCACCCGCAGGGCGTTCAACACGTCCTCTAAGCGGGCCGGTTCTACAGGTATCCTGAGGTAGGCGCCGTCAATCTTTTTCGCCTGGAATGCCGCTGTGTGCATTCGTGGTGAAAGCGTCATATCCAATGGATATCCGATAATTCCGGTAATAAGCAAGCTCTACTCCTTTCCTGAACTTTCCCCTCGGTTCAACCACTCCCTGGATGCGGACATGTTTTGAACGAAACTCTCCTGTTTATCGTTCAAAACACTCTCTATTACAGATGTCATCGCCTGTTTTATCTGATCGAAAATTTCCTGTTTGAATGGATTATATTTCTGAATTAAATAGTACAGCTCGGGGTTTTCATTGATGACGCTGGAAGCCGTAATCATCTGGGACAGAAATGTCGTACTGGCAATCTCCCGCAGATCGCGATACTGAAAACCACTGGCCGACAAGACATTCATATAGATAACATTGCTGATATGCGATAATCCCAGGACATAGGAAATCGCCCTGTCGTGGGTGTCCAGCGCCAGATTAACACTGCGGACGGCGGTATCTTTGAAAAACGCACGAGCCCGATGCAGCGCTTCTTCGCTACCGCAATCACAAAAGCAGATCACTTTATCCGAAAGCGTCCGCGCGCTCGGTCCGAACATGGGGTGGATACTGGTAATCAGGGCGCCCTTTTGTCGGGCTTTATGAATGGAATCCAGCAAATGGCCTTTAATACTCGCAATGTCAAAAATCAGTCCTTTAAATTTTAATGCCGCGATCCGCGCGATGGTTTCCGGGACCACGTTTAATGAAACCGAGATCACAACACAAGTGGCGCGTTGCAGGCCCTCTTCCAATGTTGCGACAGATTGAAATTCACGATCTGTTTCGACAATGTCATAGATCAGAACTTCATGCCCCTGAATTTCAAAGAAAGACGCCAGCCAGCGGCCCATTTCCCCTGCCCCGCCAACGATCAGGATAGTCTCTTTGTCCCCACTGTAGGCCGAATAATGCAGGCGCTCCTGCTGGGTGCGGGATTCATCAATCAATAAGGTCATGACGGACTTGACGAAATCCGGTGAAAGATTCAGGTCGTCGGCCACCGCCCGTGCATTCTCGATCACCGCTTTTTCCACCTGATAATTCAAGAGCGGAAGTCCGGCGTTTTTCTTAATGCTGCCGATATTCCGAACCAGATCCAGGCGTTCTCCCACAAGACGGATAATCTCGCGGTCCACCCGGCGAACTTCTTCTCTCATGTTTTTCAGTTTGTCCATCTTCCCTTTCAATCGCGTCTATAAAAAATCGCGGGTCTTTTCAGGCCCGCGATTCATATTCTGTTTTGGTGTTTTTACTGGTTCTGAATCCGCGGACCTGTGTAGATATGCCCAGTAAAATAAAGGGTATAATTAATTGGCATATAGGTCAGTTCACGCTTCATCATAAACAAATATAGGTTTGAAAATCTTAAGTGTAAAGAATTATTTTTCAAAAATCGTTTTAGTCAACGTATTTCCGACATACAAAGTTCAAAGTGGAATAGCGCAGCGATCTGTTAAAATGGAGTGGTGGAGTAATGGAAACCAGAGAATTGGAGTATGCACCCAATCCAGTCTGTCCGACGTAATCCCGACGGAAGAATTTCCACATCCTGCCCACTGTCATTCTGAGGGAGCCTACGAGCGAAGAATCTCCACAGACCAGCGTGATATTTTTACAATAACCACACCGGGTACGGGGATTCTGCACTCTCTGCGTTTGTTCAGAATGACAGCCTTGTCTCGTCATCGCGAACGAGCTGCGGAAGCGCTGCGATCTGTTGAGGGTGATGCGTGACGGTAATCGGTTTTCTCGTCGCTATACTCCCCGACATGACACATTAGGAAAACCTTCAGAAGGTCGCTGACCTTCTGAAGGTTTTTACATCAATTTTCTACTTTCCGTTCAGCGGCAGATGTGCAAGCGCTGCCTTGATTTTTGCCTCGGGATACTCGTAATCTTCCAGTTTCCCGGACAGATAAGCGGCGTAAGCCGCCATATCCACATGGCCGTGACCGCTCAAACCGCAGAGAATCGTCTTCGCTTCGCCGGTCTCTTTGCATTTCAGGGCTTCATCGATCGTCACCCGGACGGCGTGATCGGTTTCCGGCGCACAGATGATACCTTC
>JAHJGX010000089.1 GCA_018824205.1 bacterium | reverse complement strand
ATGCCCGGTTGTATGTTTGAATCGGGTGGCAGTAAATCCGCCTCATTACTGCCGCCGGTCAACTCAATTTGTTTGATCCCGGTAATCCCGACGCTGACCAGGGTTGCGACGACATCGTTTTTTACCGGTGTTCCTTTTTTTATACTGATCTCAACATTGACATTATTGATGTCTTCGGTATCGATGGTGATATCTTCGACCTGTCCAATATTGATACCGTAGTATTTAACGGAGCTTCCAACCTGTAATCCAATGACCGATACATTCCGGTATTGAATGTAGTAATGGTCCCGCTTTTCCATCAGTTTGTTGCCGGCAACGATGACAAAAGTGACAATCAACAGGATGGTCGTGAAGGTGAGAAAAATGCCAAGACGAATTTTCTGAGAACGATTTACCATTTCGGTCCTTTTATTATATAAAAAGATAACACTATTTTTGAGAAATGTGAAATACTATCGTAAATTAATCCGGTTTTCTTTTGCGGAGGAAATCAGATCGGCCACTTCTCTTTTGTTCAACAGATCTAATCGCGGATCAGAATAGTATAGGGCAACCAAATTCCGCCGCTCACCTTTGCCAGGTGGTAGTGTTTTAAAACTTCAAATAGGTCACGAACTGAAGACGGAGATTTTCGCCGTCTTCGGCCGTCAAACAACTGGTCTTAAGATATTCGGTTTCCAGCATGAAAATGAGACTCTTGCTGTAGTTCAATGCCACGTTTCCAAAAAACCCGGCAGTTGCCGGGCGATCTATGTTGAGTGAGTGCAGTCCCGACCAGTCGGGACGACCCACGGCTTAAAAGAACGTAGGGCGCTCGTCGTGAAAAAATAAAAGTGTGCTGTAACTGTGCTGTTTTTTTGTCTACTCCTGTCTACTCCTGTCATATCAAAGATCAAAATTGTGATAAAAAATGGATGTGGGAACAGTAAAAGAAAAAGCCCGATTTGTGGTCGGGCTTTTAGTGTGTTATGTGAGATTCAAGTTACTTGATTAGTAACATTTTCCTTATCTGTTGAAATCCTTCTGCCTTTATCTGATAATAATAGACACCAGAACTGTATCATAATCTATCCATCCGTAGTGTATAACCCCTAGTATCCTGGCGCTGAAGGATATATGTACTTGAAATAGGTTTGATGCTTAATAAACTTTAGAATATTCGTACCTTTTTTTATCTTACAGAACCACTTTCTTTGGCCACGGCTTATGCTTTGAAGTCCCCCAAAGTGTACTGATGTAATCTATTGAAAACATGTCTTCAAATGCATGAAGCCAGAATGTTCCCCGGTCGGACAACACAATATCTTGTCCGTCGTCCTGCAGGAAGCCAATGGTTTTCAGGGGTTTCAGATATTTCCCATACACATTGTCAAATTCCCGATGAAACCGGAGATAAAAATCCTTTTTACTGAACTTGGTCTCATAAATTCGCCAGTAAAGCCAGCCAGCCATTTGCATTCTTTCAGATAGATCGAGAGATAATGCGAAAGCAGGCTTTCCGCTTAGAAGTGCTTTTATATACTCACCGGCATTAAAGGTATTAAG
This sequence comes from bacterium, assembly GCA_018824205.1. Classification (GTDB taxonomy): domain Bacteria; phylum Fidelibacterota; class UBA2242; order UBA2242; family UBA2242; genus B118-G9. Next base: position 4,695 of record JAHJGX010000089.1, on the reverse strand, counting down.
ATAAAAAATATCCTTGAGATAGGACCCGCCGCTGGCCCCGAGTCCGATATAAAGTGGTACCGTGACAGAACAGTATTTCTCTACGCCTTTCCTAGTGAAAGCCCAAACCGAACTTCTTTCGAATCCGGCATTATAAAAAATCTTTTCCAGGACATGGAGCATTTTTCTTCTTTTAATTATAGTTGGTAAATTAAAAGCACTTTCCACGCCATTGCTCCCCATTTTCGTATAAGGAAACCGGAAGATCGGATAGGCGGCAATCTGGTCTACTCCCATATCACACAAAGCATTGCCAGCCTGTTCGATTTCTTTATATGTCTGTCCCGGCAATGCAAACATTAAATCCACATTGACACATTTAAATTCCCGGTCAACAACGCGACTGATGATTTTTTTCACGTCGTCTGATTTATAGGGTCTGCCAAGCCTGTGTAAGTGTCTGTCCTGTAGCGATTCTATGCCAGCACTAATGTATTCTACACCCATAGATTGGATTATGTCCAGATTTTCCTCACTTAAATGATTAGGATGACTTTCCATGTGGATACCACACTGCATATTGAAACGGTGGAAAATGTACGTGATGATGTCAGCCAGACCATTGTGAAGCATCATTGTGGGTGTTCCACCCCCGATATAAAATGATGTTATGGGTTTGTCACCGATGATTTCTACATAAAAATCGATTTCCTTTTTTACGGCAAGAGTGTATTTTTCAGCGACATCAGGTTTGTAAATCTCTTTGTTATAAGGGCAATAGGGACAAATTTGATTGCAGAAAGGAATATGCAGGTATAGCCCCGACTCGTTAATATTCCGGAATTTTTGCTTCAGTACCGACAATGAAGGAACATTATTATTTAATTCAAGTTTGTCCTCTTTGGTAAGGATCTTTCTAAATGTGTTCCTGAGATATCGCTCAATCATTTTCTTTACCTGATTATTCTGTCAGAAATATTTCAGCGCATTTAAAATGGCTGACGGTTTTAATTTTAACGTCTGATCTATTTCAGAATAACTCAGATATCCACAGTTTTTACACAAGTTCGGATCTCTTGGAGTCCGGCAACATGTGTAAATTTCCCCTTTTTCATAAACCTGGCAAATATCCAATGGTCGTTTCCAATCATTTCTAAGAGCCGATTTCAGGCCTGCTTTGGAATTTAAAATCTTGTAATTCTTTTTATACTTAATCAGCCTTTGTAATATTTCTTTCCTTTCTTCCGGTTCAATGTATAGATCGTCAAATCCATAATAGGGTGTATGAAAATAAAAAAATACTCCTCGTATCTGATCAATATTATTAATAAACTCGCAGAAATTCTGGATTTCATTTTTATTATAATTATTAATTGTAAAGTTGATATAAAGTGCAGGATGTTTAGATTCACTGATATTTTTTACAATTCGATCAAATGTTTTTCCTCTTAAATAATCATGAGTATCGCCAAGACCGTCCAAACTGACAAATACTGTATCAGCAGCAGTATTAATAGGAATCGTGCCATTGGTATATATTATCGTTGTTAGAAAGCCCATCTTACGTGAATAAACGACAATATCTTCCAGTGTTTTTTTTCCCTCTTGCCAGACAAATGGTTCACCGCCCTGAAAATAGACAGTCCGCCCGCCTTGTTGATAAAATGACTGCAAGGCCGTGGTCATTTCTTCAAAAGTCAGACTTTTTTTGCCTCTTTCCGCTACCCGGCAGTGACGGCAGTGTAAATTACATTCATTGGTCACAGTCAACCCGCAGATCAATGGTGTTTTCTTTTTGAAAATGTGATAATTAACGATGTATTTAATGCCAAAAAATAGAAACTTCATGAATGGATATCTTTTGTTCATTTGTTATAGGGTAAATAGATGTTGATGTAATTATTCATAAGGCCACTCAAAATTAAAGTAAGTATTTAGAACACCAAAATCCACAGAAGAGATGAAATGTTTTACAGTTTGGATTGACGCTCATTTTAATATGGACCAGTTTGAAGGGGAAAGCTCACTGTAACTGTTTTTTTTTGTCTACTCCTGCCAAATCAAAGATCAAAATCTTGGTAAACAATGAGTGTGGGGACAGTAAAAGAAAAGCCCGGTTTTTAGGTCGGGCTTTTGGGTGTAATGTGGTAATCAAGTTACTATTTTATTAATAAACATTTCCTAACTTGTTGAAATCCATCTGCTTTTATTTGATAGAAATAGACACCTGAACTACAATTTGAAGCATTCCACATTATTGTGTAAAGTCCTGCATTTTGTTTCTGATCAACTAACCTATCAATAATTTGCCCATCTATGTTAAAAATAGTAATTGTCACATGAGAAATTTTGGGTATATCGTATTTGATTGTCGTGATTGGATTGAATGGATTTGGAAAATTACTATACATCTTATAAACATTGGGTTTTAATTCATCCTGAAAAATTACCGACTCTGTTTTATATTCATATGCACCTATATCTGGGGCATTCCCATAATAACCCGTGGAATCAATAAATATTGAATCCTTAAAGTTATTATATACAAGTAACCGATTCTGGATTCCAGAATCTATACAGGGACTATTTTCTTTTAAATTATATGTATTGTCACTAAATAGCGGATCATTATTAATGTTCCCCTCGATAAAATGAGATATTCCATTTGTTCCATAAATACCATTAGAATCCCCCTGGACATCCGAATAGAATAATGTAATTGAATTAGTGGGATTATTATCTTGATATTGAATTTGATGAGATGAATTTCCCCACAATATGGAATTTATTAAAACAGGGTGTGAATCATCCCAACAATTAATACCGCCTATGCTATTATATGCTATTGTTGCATTTATTATAATCGGATTTGCGGAAGATTTGCATGTTATACCACCTCCCCTATATGTTGATTTATTATTTGCAATTACGACATTTTTTACTACTGGTGTTACATAAGCAAAAAAATGTATGCCTCCACCATCGTATACTGTTGTATTATTGACTATTATCAATGAATCAAGAATTGGTGAACAATGATCCCTACACATTATACCACCACCATAATAAGCTGCATAATTATTCTTTATTACAGAATTTTTTATTATCAAATCAGAGTAACTAAGAAAAATACCACCTCCGTCAGATGCATTATTCTCTTTAATTAATAGATTTGTTAGTATTCCATTTGAATAACTACTGTAAATTCCTGTATCACCATTTCTAACTGTTAATCTTGAAATTGTAAAATTGCTTATACCATATAGGGATATCACCGCATTATCTTTATCAGATTTTAAAATTGTCTGATCTTCCCCAGCACCTTCAATTGATACATATGATACTCCATTTATTGGAAATTGATGCCCAATTATTGACGTATCATAAAGACCTTTTGCAAAATGTATTATCCGCGGATTTAAACTGTCTGCATATATCAAAGATTGAGCTAAAGAAATAGTGAACATTGGTTCATCTTTGCTTAATCCACTATTTAAATCCGATCCACTTGGAGATATGAAAAAATCGTCACTAAATAGTGTTTTTACGCAATTCTTTATTTCTAATTTAAAAGACTCTAATGGCAATGTATAATATGAAGTTGGTTCAATAACAGTAAAGGTATCAAGATAAACTTGATGTATCGCCGTTCCATTTGGTGTTCCTAGTGCTAAATTTTGGTACAGGTCACAACCAAGTCTAGCATGATTGGAATAAATACTACACCTATTATTGGGATCAAAAATAAGTAGAGAATTTGCAGTATGTATCCCCCCACCCTTATTCGCACTATTCTCCTTTATAATAACATCTTCAAGATTTGTTACCGAAAATAAAACATTATAGATTCCACCGCCACTTTGACTAAAATTATTTTCAATAATAATATGCTTTAAGACGGGTTTTGATTCACGTATCATTATTCCACCACCCCAGTGTGCCTTATTTTTTAACAGTGATGAATTTATAAGTACTATATTTGAGCCTTCATTACAATAAATTCCTCCTCCACCTGAATTTGCTTGATTATTCATTATTAATAGATTTTTAATATGGGATTACTATTATTACATTTTATTCCCCCTCCATCTGAATTATAGCCATTTCTAATTATAAACCCATTCAGAATAGTTGTTGAATCTTCCATATTTTCAAATGTAACAACACTTCCACTACTATCTCCGTCAATAATTGTATGCGATATATCAAAAGTATCTGCCGTTAATATAAAAATACTTGTCAAAATTATATTTTTTCCCTTGAAATTAATATTTTCATAGTATATTCCTGGTTCTACTAATACAGTATCACCATCGAAACTACCATCTATTCCAGATTGAATAGTCAACGAATCAGTTGGCACATGGATTGTTTTACCATTTATGGTGTGAAAAAGAAATAGTATTCCGATATTAAAAAAGAAATTTACATTTTTAATTCTTTTTGTAGTCATATTTTTCTCCTTATATAGTCTAACGGGTCAAGTATGAAGTACGCGAAAATACTCAAAAATGGTATAAATCGAGTAGCTCTAAGCGTTACTTCCACCATACTATTACGCTTATGAACAGACTTAAAATAAATAGCGGGTATTCCTCCTCTGACAAGTTATTTTTATACAGTGGCCACTATCGGTCATGAAAAGGAGATACCCGCTATGAAGATTCAAACTATTCATTCAAAGATCATTCCTGACAACAAATTAGTTGTTGCGTT
>JAHJGX010000008.1 GCA_018824205.1 bacterium | reverse complement strand
TGCAGAAGGTTTGAACTCAAAGATACAACAAATCAAATCCATCGCCAGAGGTTTTCGGGATTTCAATAATTACCGAATTGCAATCCTGTTTCACTTAGGTGGCTTGGATATGATTCCACACTAAAACCGGAAGTGCCATATAAATATATCGGTTATTATAGCTTTAGCATAGCTGGATATTATGAAAGGTTAAGATCTGAATTAATTAAAAATCATATATTCAATATTATCGAAAGAAGTAAAATGGAAGAAGTATTAGATGAGCAAGGTTTTCAACTATCAGGTTGTACTTCAGACGAATGTGTTATTGAAGTTGGGAAATTACTTGGGGCTTCTCATATGATTGCTGGAAGCATTGGATATATAGGTTCAACTTATTCAGTTAATTCTCGGTTGATAGATGTTGAAAGTGGCAAAATATTAGAATCATGGATTGAGGATTGTAAAGGTAAAATTGATGAATTACTATCAGTAAATATGAGAAGATTGGCTCAAATAATATCTGGAATTACTTCAGAAAAGTAGAATATTTGGTAAAATCCCATAATGTTCTCAATATCCAAAAGATGTCGTACCTGGTGGTATTTAAGAAGTTCGGGAAAAAACCATATCTCTTGAAGTTTGTGACCCCGAGAGTTCGAAACTGTTAAAAAGAGATTCTTGACATTGCGGGGATCGGCTTCCGGAGTCGAAAACCGTTTCCCTTAACGGCTTCCCCGCTTTGATTTAAATAAGGGACAATGAAAGGGCGTTGCGATGACCGACAGTGATGATAATGATCGGGTCCGACATCAGCACAATCACCGTTTTTTACGGCGTCGGGCCTTCGGCAAAATTCATCCCAAACCGACGCTTTCCGACCATCGATAGCGATTGCACCTTCGATTTGATAACTGGCTAAGGAAACTCCCCATATGAAATATTTTGGGAAATCACTCATCGTAGCATACTATTCCTTTACACTTCCCAACATAATTCCATGAATATAGTATTTTTGCATAGCGAGAAATACAATGAGCACTGGCAAAATTGTAATGACCGCGCCAGCCATCATTAATTCCGTATCCTGTGCATGTTCACCCATCAGATTCGCCAAAGCAACTGGTAGAGTGTACATCGAATCACCGGTCATTACGATTAACGGCCAAAGAAAATCGTTCCAGGATCCCATAAATGTAAACAACGCCAGCGTCACCAGGATCGGTTTTGCTAAAGGTAATATCAAGCGTAAATATATATAAAAATCCGTAGCACCATCAATTCGCGCAGCTTCAATCAGACTATCCGGAATGGACATAATATACTGGCGAATCAGAAATATTCCGTAAATACTGGCCATGCCCGGAATAATAATTCCCCAGTAAGTATTGACTAATCCCATTCGGTTCAACATTAAAAACAGGGGCAGCATGGTTACCTGCGCCGGAATTACCATTGCGGATAACAGCAATTTGAACAATTTATTTTTCCCGGGAAACCGGTATTTAGCAAAAGCATAACCGGCCATGGAATTAAACAGTAAAGAGATAAGTGTTACGGAAACAGCCACAACAACACTATTTACAAAATAGCGGACAATGTTCATTTGGCTGAACAAGCGCTGATAATGTTCCCATGTCGGCGTTTTGGGAAATAATCGCGGCGGGAACTGATTTGCACCGCCTTCGGGCATTATAGAAGCCGAAAGCATCCATACAAAGGGCGCCAGAGTAAGAATCGCGGCCAGAAACATAAGCAGGTATAATCCGTACTTTTGATATGATTTTTTAAATTTCATGGTGTTTTTGAATACGTAATTGTATCAAGGTTATGATTAAAATGATCCCAAATAAAATAAAAGCGATCGCCGCTGAATATCCCATTCGCCAGAATTTGAAACCCTCTTTATACATCATCAGGACAATGCTCAATGTACTGTTCAGTGGACCACCGTCAGTCATTACATAGGGTTCGGCAAAGAACTGACAATATCCGATCAGCGTTGTAATCGTGATAAATCCGGTGGTCTGGGCCAACAGCGGCAAAGTAACATTACGAAATTCCTGCCAGCCGTTTGCTCCGTCCAACCGGGCAGCTTCATAAAGAGTTTCCGGGATATTCTGAAGGCCTGCGACAAAGATAATCATATTGTAGCCAAAGCCTTTCCAGACGGCCATAACGATCAGAGCCAACATCGCCCAACGAGGATTGCCCAGCCAATCTACAGGATTGATACCGACAAAACTCAGTAAATAGTTCAGCAACCCAAAACGGGTCTGGTAGATATAACGCCAGATCACCGCAACCGCCACTAAGGTCGTCACTACCGGCAGAAAAAATGTCAGGCGGAAAAATGGTTTGAAACGGAGCATTTTCGAATTGAGTGCCATGGCTGCCAGCATGGATATTAAAATCGACAATGGGGCGCCTACGAGTACAAAATAACAGGTATTGCCCAGTGCCTTCCAAAACAAAGGATTTTTAAACAAATCGATATAATTAGAAAATCCTACAAACCGCGCCCGGCTAATATCACCCAGGGAATAGATGTCAAAATCCGTAACACTCATCACTAAAGCCGCCAACACCGGTAAAAAGAAAAAGATAAATATCGCTGTCATCGCCGGCGTTAAAAACAGGTAAGCCGCGTTAATATTTTGCCCTCTGAATTTCACTCCCGCTCCCGTTCAAGTAACCAGCGACGTTTATCCAGCAGACGATCTACCTCTATATTTAAGCGAGAACCGGCCTCTTCGGGAGTGATGTTACCATAGACCATTGCTTCCACATGCTGTTGAATTTTCAACGCAATCTGTTCCCACTCCGGAATTCGCGGCGTTGCTTTGACATGGTGTAATTGTTGAAAAAAGACCTCCGTCCGCTCATTCTCGTGTAATCCTGCAATATTCCAGGCAGTGGTATTAGCCGGTAAATCTCCACTGAGTTGATAAAACCGGGCCTGAATTTCCGGCCGCGACAAAAATTCGATCAACTTCCAGGCCGCCGCTTTATTTTCTGAATTTTTAAACATGACGATACTTGAACCACCGGCCGTCGAAATTCCGGGAGATTCACCAGCGAATGCGGGCATTGGCGCAACTGTCCATTTGGACTGCATAGATTCCGGTAAACGTTTTTGGAATTCACCTAGATTCCAGGGACCACTGATGTAAATTGCAAAGTAATCATCTGCAAAACTCTGGTATAAATTGGAAATGGCATTCATACCGAGGGGACACAATTGATGCTCATACAATTTTAGAAAATATCGCAGTGCATTCTGAAATTCAGGCGCAGCAAAGTCACCATAAGAATTGTTATCTTTCAACAGTGTTGAGCCGTTTTGCATAGCCATAGCTACGATTTCATGCCAGCCGTTCAAGGGCAAATAGAAAGCATATTCGGTCTTCTCCTCATTTTGAATTTTCAGAGACAGATCAAACAGTTCATCCCATGTCGTTGGCACTGTTGAATGTCCAAGTTCTTCAAATATATCTTTCCGGTAAAATAGCAGCCGGGTATCAACATACCAGGGAATTCCATATAGCGTTCCATCAATTTCGTTCGTCGCCCAAATCCCCGAAAAGTATTGGGCTGTATCGATGTCCGTTGAAGTTTTCAGAAGTGTATCCAACGGCTCAATAGCATTCAGGACGACAAATTCCGGTATCCAGGTATTGCCCAGCTGGCACAGATCGGGAGTAGAATTACCGGCATAAGCCGTTAGTAATTTTTCATGGGCCGCCGACCAGGGAATTGCCTGAACCCGAACATGTAATTCAGGATTTTCCTGTTCGAATACCGTTATCAATTCCCCGAGATGTTGTGCCTCCACGCCCATAGCCCAAAAATTGATCACGTGGTCTTTTTTTTTCACTGAATGACAAGCATTCAAAAACAAAAATAACACCAATAGAAAAATTAGCAAGTAGAAATAGGTGTTGTTATTTTTTTTAAAAAAAGAGTTTAGACTCACCGTATTTCTTTTACTTTGACAGCAGCATTTTTCCATGAATCGTACCCGAACCATGGTCCAATTTATAGAAATAAATCCCACTGGAAAGTGTTTTTTTATTGTGATCCATTCCGTTCCAGTAAATTTGTTGGTAGCCGGAATTTGAATAGCGATGTCCAATCTGATGCACAAGTTGTCCCTTTATATTATAGATCGATAAGTTTACAAATCCCGGTTTATCAATACTAAAGCGGATATGGGTTCCGGGATTAAAGGGATTGGGATAATTGCCGTAGAGAGCATATTCTTCAATCATATTACTATTTTCAGAAGAAATCGTGGTTGTCGAATCCGGTACAAAACCAATCGCATTCAACATGTTCTGAATTTCTGAATTGGCCATAAAATTATCCCATAGAAGGCCGCTCCGGTAATTTTCAATCATACAGATAATCGGCCCCTGATCGATGGCGATGTAAGAACCGGCTACCCAGCCCTCGGACTGATTAAAGGCATCTTTAAATCCGAGAGCACCAACAATATCTTCTCCTAAAACCCGATAAAAATGTTTCAATACCTGCATCGATTCCTCTGGCGTATAGGGAAATGCCGAAAGCGCTGCCGTTGGTGTAATCGTTCCATTATCACGATCGGCCGTCGGTTCGTGGGCCATATATCCGACCAAAGGATCATCACTTGCAGTCAATCCCCAACAGTCTTCACTATAACCCACAAAGTTCCCGGGATTATCAACACACCAGGCCCGGTTGATCAGTGAAATATTCCGGTTACTTATATAGTAGTTCGCATGACTGTCCTTTTTCCCCCGCGGATCAAAACCCAGGAAAGAATAGTGGGTAAAGAACAGCGGTCCCCCTCTATCCCAGCCGACATATTGGGGAATTCCATAAAAGGTTTTGCCGTTATCGTAATACGGTTGATTGGCCCAGCCATCTTCCCAAAGGCTGGCGGGAACCGGGTGAGTCGGCGAGGCAATGGCAAGCAGATACACAATCATGCACTCGTTAAATCCATAAATCGGCATATTCATCTCCCATTGATAATTCGGAGACCAATGCCAGTAAATCATATTGCTTGTTGAGGTTCGCCGATACCAATCCCATTCGATCGACTCCCAGAGTTCAGTCGCCAGGGATCGGATTTGGGATTCATCATTATTCTCCAGATTAAAATACTGACGAACTGTTAATATTCCCTCCGCAACATAGGCTGTTTCCACAATATCACCACCGTCATCCTTTTCGCTGAAGGGTATTGCTGTTCCAGAGGTTCCATTTAACCAATGCGACCAGGCGCCGTGAAACCGATCGGCGTCTTTCAGAAAATTCAGCATTTTCAAGACATGAGCCGCTCCTTCTTCACGAGTAATAAATCCACGTTCGATAGCCACGGGAATAGTCATCATCCCCATTCCTGATCCACCGGAGGTCACTGTCTCCGGATCACCGGGATAGCGTTCCCGTGATAGACCTGAAACCGGGTGAGCATAATTCCAGAAAAAGCGAAAGGTTGTCTCCTGAACCATATCCAGTAACGCTTCATCGTCAAGTGTTGCTGTGGCTGCAAATGCTTCCGCAGATAATCCGGATTCATTATAGTTCTGATCATAGGCACTGATTTTATAATTATAACTGCGGTTCACCAGTCCATGGAAATCACTGTAGACTGTTAGATCCGATGTTGCCGCTCCAATCTTTTGAAATGAACCACCAGGAGCAGCACGATAGATATTATATCCGGCAACATCTTCATCACTGACCGGATCCCATTCGATCACTATGTGTTTTTCATATCCGGATGCAGAGACATTTTCAGGTATTGTCGGCGGGGTCGAGTCAGTATTCTGCCCTGAGACCATTCGAATTTCATCGAGATACATTATATGGGCAGTAGTATCAGCAACATCCTGACCATAAAATAATGTCTTTATCCTGCTTAAATCAGCATTAGCGTGATTATCTTTGAAGGGTTGCAACGGAATTCGCACATTATACCAAACACCATCGGGAATGTCACCGATGTGATCGGACATTTTAATTTTATCAGTCTTGTTATTCGACACATTATCTTCCAGATATAACAACGGTAAATTGGCAGAAGCGATCACATTATCCGTGTAAACCCAAAACGACAAGGTATCTTTCTGATTAACATCTCGTCCCGGCCAGCCAATTCCCGCCACGGCTATACCCCAATCGCCGCCGCTATTGGACGTCCAGCTTAATTTCAAACTGTTCTGTCCCTGAAAATAGTAATCAGTGGAAACGGGGAACTTTTCACCAACCTGTTCCAGGTGACTCGGTGCATTGACATAGCCCCAGCTGGGATCGTAAGAATCATTGGATGGACTGTCATCGAAAAATATATAGTCATCCGCCAGTAGTTGCACAGATAACAGTATAATTAATGCGCAAGTAAATCGACATATAACTTTCATAAGGTCTCCCCATCTTTAAAGTATAACGGATTAAATTCATTTTTTGCGAATATATACCAGGCAATCGTAGATAAAAATCCACTATTCGGATTCACCCAATCATAACCACCGGTTTGATTGACCGTATAGGGTATGCCATGAACCGTTTTACCGTTTATCTGTTTCTTAAAAATCAGTTTATCCAGTTGATTCGCATAGAAATAGCCTCGATATTTGTCACCATACGCCATGAATGCACAGGCCATCTGGCCTACACCGTCAAGCCATATATTCTCAATAGTATTATCAGGCCCATGGTAAAATCCAATAACCGTATCTTGATTAACCGCGATGGTTTTACGAAAACGTAAATCATATTCCGGTATATTCAGAATAGGAGCATATACCTCGCCGAAGGCCAGTACCCGCCAGGAATAAAGATCGATAAACAGATTTGGATTAAAATCCAGCTCGCAATCCAACCAGGTTTTGATTTGCTCGCCATAATAAGTCTCTCCGCAAAGTATAAATGCCGCATAGCAGTCAATATTACCCTCATGATGACCCGTTTTATAGTGCAGTTGTTTATCACCATTTCGCCAGCCATGCTGAATACAACCGCCATTATCATCAATCTTGAAAAATGAAATCAACAGGTCTTTTAATAACGTCGCAATGTCTGAATATTTATCGGATTGGTAAACGTATTCATAATATTTATAAGCGACCAGCAGCCAGGCCATATCTCCAATCCACCGGTCGGCCGCCTGTATCTCATCACGTCTGGATTTCATGGATACCATCTGGTAATATCCACGCGCTTCGCCATTAACATAAAAATTCTGCAGGCCAATATCCTGATTGTCTTTTTTAGTGGCACGTTGATAAAAATCAAGAATCCGTTCGGCGCGTTCTTTTTCACCTTTCAGGATAAATGTCATCGCGACCAGCGTATTGTTAAACGTATGGGCTTCATCGTTTTCCATTGACGGGAGCAAATCCTGGTCCGGCGATGAAACATCCTGCAACACTTTCAAATACTCGATGACCAGCGGATCTTCCGGAATCAGCACCGAATCCCGGCGCTGCAAGATCCCAAATCCCGCAAGTTCTTTATTTGGATCAAGACGTGGACCACCCGGTACAAAACTCAATTCTTCATCTGTGTTGATAGATCCAATATCTTTTATGTAAACACTACCGGAATCACGTCCGGAAATAGCCAGTGCAAACTCACCAAATCCGTCAAATTTCGGGTCACCACCCCACCAATAATCAAAATTTTCAATACTGAAGACAATCCGCGTCCACTTATCCCGATACGTTGACAATGGTATCTTTTTCCCATATACTGAACCATCCCGGTCAATATATTTAATTTCAAGATCAGATTCGCTACCTACTGATTTTATTTTTAATGCGATTGGCCTAAGGGGATCATAATCTGCCGGTAGCGCTTTTTCAACACTTGCCCAACCGTAACCAGGCTTCGGCTTGAAGACCGATAAATCATAGCGGATAATAAGTTCATCCCGATCTGTTTCCTGTGTAACTAAAAAGACTTTGCATCCATCTTCAACTGAAGTGGTCCAGGATGCTGAATTATTCCAGGAATCTTGGACAGGATCGTCCGTGGAATGTGTTTTTTGGTTTATTTCCATATTCCCGGCACATGTAGATAATAGGAAAAAAGGAATGAAAAATATGCTAATTATTTTCTGCACTATTTTTTTCCTAAAACATTTCATCTTCAGCTAAGAGTAATCGGATCTTTTCAAATCCCGGTAATTGCTTAAAACGGTTGGTAATTTTCCCATTATTCAGGTAATTATTGAGGCTAATCAGAATCATAGCCTGATCCAGGGCTAAATAAGATTTTCCGACATTACCGGTAATCGGATCAAGGGAATCATAAAATCCATAGTCTCCATAAATCGGGTATTTCGCCAGCATCTTTTTTAAATTCTTAAACACGATCTGCGGATTATAGGATAGAGCTAAAATCGATGCATGAGGAGAAACTACAGAAGGTAAATATCCGCCAACTTTCGTCCCGATATCCGGGACACCAAATTCTCCATACCCACCGGTAGGAATTGACGACGGCGACATCCCCCAAACCGGGTAATTCATCCTATTTAAGGCATAATCGGTATGGACCTGTATTGCTCGACGGTTATTTTCTCCGATTCCGAGTGGCGCTAATGTTTGCTCATTTACAAATAGCCCGGGCATCAGAAATTCGAATAGCGCTCCACCCCACGACGGTACAATTTTCATATCCAGATACTCATAATAACTCTGAAAATAGTGTATTCCCGAAGCGATGTTCCAACTTCCTTGTGGTTTCTGCTGCTGTTCATAATCCAACGGTAGAGTGCGTTCCTGATGGTACCAATTCTCCGGTTGAATATTTCCCTGCATGATACCAAGGTATAAACATATCCGACTCTCCGAACACAGCAATCCGTAGTGATACGGAGAAAATTTCTGTTTGTCGGCATCATATCCCAGGAAAAAGTGATGTAATGAATCATCATACAACCAGCTGAAATTGGCTTGATTAATCAGGTTATTACATATATCCGACAAGTTTGGAAAAACCACACCCACAATCTCAAGTGAGCTAAGCAGCCAGGCATAATCCACCGATGAAATATAACGCCGGGATTCTTGAAGCGTATTCAAATCGTACCAGTTATAGAAAAAACCGTTATACCGAGGTAAACTGTTTAATTCACCTAATATTTTTTCAATCTGTTTCTCTGCATCGGAAAGGCTGATAAAATCAAAATCCATTGCCGAAACAATTGCGATCATCTGTAAACCAATATTGGTTATCGATGTATAATCGGCTATTTCTATCGGTTCCAGCCAAATTTTATCAACAACAAATCCAGTTTTATTATCAACGGCATTCTCAAAATACCGCCAGGTATCAAATGCTACCGTTCTTAAAAACCGATCTTGGCTCGATGTATCGGGGATTTGAAATCGATCCTCCGGGAATCCCCTCAGATTATGCTTTGAAAGTCCATGTTTATTACTACCACAGTTGCAAAGCAACAACAATACTATTCCTGTTATTACCCACAATCGAACTCTTGTTTGATGGCTATGCATTGCGGTCTTACTCTCGGTTAAAGAGTGACTTCCACTCGACAGGTTTCATTATCACATGTCCGAATTATATTCCCGCTTATCTCTTTGTCGTCAATCAGCATTCGCTTTATCCTTCCGGCCTTTCCGGATTCATTCGTTACCTGAATATTGTAATGGGTTCCCCGAAAAATCCGTTTGACGGAATAAGATGGCCAATCCGGCGGAATGTGCGGATCAATAATCAAACCGTCCTTGCAGGCCCGGATACCTAAAATCCATTCCATTGTACATTTTTGCAGCCAGGCGGCCGAACCGGTGTACCAGGTCCAGCTACCCCGGCCATAATAAGGTGATTCAGGGCCATCAATATTACCGGGAGTTACATAAGGCTCGCCTTTATATCTATCCGGATCCATTCCGTTAAGGATTGGATTTATCCCCTTAAACGTCTTATAAGCCAATTCGTCCCAGCCAATTTTCGCAAAGGCCCAGATAGCCCATGTTGCGGCATGAGTATATACGCCACCGTTTTCACGGGCGCCAGCAGCATAACGGGATAAATAACCGATATATTCATCGGGTTCACTGTATCCCGGATAAAGTAACAGCGGTCCATTATTCTTCATCAAACGGTTTATCACAGATTTCATGGCTTTTTGACAATAATCAGTTGGTGCACTATCGGCAATGACACTCCAGATTTGGGCATTCAGATAAATTTGCCCCTCTTTATTTTCTTGACTACCAATTAATTCGCCGTTGTCCTTGGTTGCCCGAAGAAACCACTCGCCATCCCAGCCGAATTCCAGAAGCGTTTTCCTTAATCGGGTCGCTTCCAACCGATATTGTTCCGCCTTCGGAGTATTTCCGACCTTCTTTAATAAATCATCAAAACGGGTCAGGATATAATTTAAAAAATGGATAATCCAGAAGGATTCGCCCTTCATTTCAACACCTGTTGCACTGAGGCCATCATTCCAATCGCCACTACCGATCAACGGTACTCCTCTGGAACTCATTCGCTTCAATGCATAATCGATTGCCTGGGTACAGTGTTCCAGAATTGTAGCACCTTTCTGATCATCATAATACTTCACTTGTTGTTTAAGCAGATCAAGATTATCTGTTTCTTCCAGATAACTCAGGGTCACAAAAGGCAACCATAAAAAATCATCGGAAAAATTTGAATCAAGTCCACTGTCCGTTATCGGATGCCACCAGTGTAAAGCATGTCCATCTTTGAACTGGTGTTCAGCATGCAGACAAATCTGTTTGGCTGTCAGTTCCGGATTGATGGGTAGAAATACATGGCTGTCCTGCAATTGATCTCGATAACCATATGCCCCACTTTGCTGATAATAGGCGGTTCTTGCCCATAATCTCCCGGAAATTGCCTGGTATTTTAACCATTTATTTACCAGTAGATTCAGTGATTCATCCGGTGTTGTTACTTCGGTTATTTTAAAGGTATCATTCCAAAATTCACGGACTTTTTTCAACGACTCATCCACAGATTCTGAGTCCTTAAATTCTGAACGAATTTTATCCAGTTCTTCAAGATTTTCTACCAACCCGAACAGATAATGCATTCTAACCCCTTGCTTCGCTTCAATTGTCAAGTGCATACTTGTCCCGGCAATCGCATCATAAAAAGTGCCTTGCTGATTTTGCATGGGTGAATTATTGAGAACAACCGGATTTTGAAGGGTTCCAAATTGACCGATAAAGGTATCTTTATCAAACTCAAACTGTAAAAAAGGTCTGTCAGACGTCAGAAATCCGATATAAGGATAACTGGTATTCCAATGTCCACGGCCCTTGACGGCAATATCCCAGATGCGTTTCGTTGCCAGTGCGGCATTCCGCTCTTTATCTATCCGGGTCTGTATAAATGTTTTGTGAAATTCACGGTGGTGATCGCTGCTGGAGCCAAGACACCATTCCAGATACGTTATCAACTCAATCTGACGAGTTCGATCGGATTTATTTTCTATGTGAATGTCCCAAATCTCCAGCGAACTATCCAACGGAACGAAGATTGTCAATATCGAGCGGATTCCCTTATATTCAGCAGTAAAACGGGTATAACCAAATCCATGAGCACATTGATAATCATCCAACTCCGTGCGTGATGGAAGCCAGGTTGGATTCCAGACTTCACCACTTTCTGCATCTTTAAAATAGATATACTTTCCCCAGTTATCCTGAACCAGATCCTGATGCCAACGGTTTAGACGATTAAACTCCGAATGCTCCAGCCAGCTAAATCCACCTCCGGTCTGTGAAATTGTCAATCCGTAATGACCATTGGAAAGGACATTTATCCAAGGCTTAGGAGTATGCGGTGTTTTAATAATATATTCATTTCCATCTTCCGAAAAATAACCGTATTTCGTCTCATACTTTTTCATATTATTAAACCGGCGGGTATTAATTGTGTAATTCATCTTGCGTATGCAATCTTTGGATGTTTAAAGTAATTCATCACACGCTTAGGCATTTTCTGCAGCATCCGCATATGTGAC
>JAHJGX010000088.1 GCA_018824205.1 bacterium | reverse complement strand
GTGTTTTGGGAATGAAAACAATAAAAAAGGTTGCACAAGAATAGGATACAACGGTTGCAACAGCAGCGCCAACAACGCCCATTCGGGGAATTAAAATAATATTTAAAACAATATTTATGACCATTCCGGAAATCGCCCGGACTAATGAAATCCTGGTATAGTTTTCCGCTATCAGATATTGACTATTAGCGGTGCCGAGAAATACCGGTACACCCGCCCAGATATAAATTGTCAGAACCAATGAAGCTTCAATAAAATCGGCGCCATACAGGAAGTGAATAATCTGTCGTGAAAACAATGAAATCGGGATCGCAATCAGAATCGAAATCCAGGCTAAAAGATCGTAAAGTTTTTGCAGACGGGCGTTATAGAGTTGCGCACTCATTTTCTTGGCACTGATGATTGCCGGGAATAACGAGGACGAAATAGCCACTGGGATAAAATACCAGCCCTCACAAAGCCTAACTGCCGCATCATACAGGCCAACCGATGCGTCTCCAAGCATCTCCTTCAGGATAATTTTATCAACTTTCATATAAATAGTCACTGCAAGCGAAGAGAACATCAACGGCCACGAATCCCTGAACAGTGATCTGGCGATATTCCAATCAAATCGCCATTGAAAAACACTCAGTTTCTGGGTCTTAAATATAATTAAAAAACCAACTGCTGCCAGAAATATCTCAGCAAAAGCCAGAGCTCCAAAATAGATCAGTGGCATTTGAAACAAAATCAGGAAGATTTTCCCGCAATCTGTGAGAATGACGCTAAGGGTTTTAATCAGGACAGGGTATTTGGACAGGACCTGGGATTTGAAATAGGATTCAATCACTTCGAATGGTTTAAAGATGATCGAGCCAGCTATGATTAACAACAGAAGATTTTGGATATCACGATTATAAAAATAATAGATAACAATTAAGCCATATATGATGACCGCTGAGAAGATTTTTAAAAAGAAAGAGGTGCCTAAAATCTTATCTCTGTTCTTCGTGTCGGCCAATAATTCACGAACAATGATGTCGCCAAGCCCGATTGTTGTAATTGCAGACAGTATTCCGATGACACTCAGGGCATATGCGAGCATCCCGTTACGAACGAGCCCCAGATATCGGACAACATAAACTCCGACGATAAAATTGACCAGAAGCTTCAGGACTTTTTCAGTAAACAACCAGGAAGTATTAACAAAGAATTTTTTAAATGTCTTTCCACGAAAGTTAATTTTGGTATTTATCAGTTCAGAATTAGTCAATTTTATTATTACTCTTCAATTCCATCATTTATTTTTGCTAATTTAAAAAGTCAGCCCCATCATCCAATATAATTACTTGGCTTTTTCGTTAAAAATATTATCAAGAATATTTGATAATTCTTTGGAAATATTATACCGATCAAACTGCTTTACCTTGGTTATGTCGGTTTTAATCTCATTAAATCGGTCAAAGAATTCCGAGCCGTAGGAATTATAAGGAAACAGCATCCCGGCTCCGGTTTCTTCCAGAATATTGTTTATTTCGGTATTATCGTCACAGAAAGCAATGATTGGTTTACCGGTTCTTAGGTATTCGAATAATTTACCGGGAACATGTCGGCTGTCGTAAGGACAAACCAGGAGATAGTCTGCAGCATTGAGTTCCTTAACTAATTGAGAGTAGGGCAGAAATCCCGGATATTCACAATAGTCCGACAAAGCGTTCTCTTCGATGGATTTCTTGATTCCTGATCCGACAGTCCCTGTGAATCTCAGAATCATCTTTTTCCCTGAATCGATTCGCTTTCGGATGGTTTGCCAGAAATTGACCGGATTTTGATAATCAAAAAGATTTCCGGCGTGAAGGAGAATTTCTGTTTCTATGGTGGTTTTGGGCAGCTTATCCAGTCTTGTGAAGTCAGCCTCATTATAGCCCCAGTATAATACATCGGTTTTATCTTTGAGAAAAGTGTATTTCCGGGTGTATTCGTCGCGGGTATTTCGGGTCACAAAAATTGCTTTTCGGGCATTTTTCAAAACTGATTTCTCAAAATAATTGTCCAGTTTTTCCGCCGGAAAATTGCGTTTGAAATGCCGATAGTATGAAATAGAAGTCCAGGGGTCGCTGAAAAAGGGCAGATGGGGAATACCATAAATCTTACTTAATCTTTTCCCGATCAGGTGAGTGCTATGAGGCGTTCCGATTGAAATAATTGCTTGAATGGGGTGGGGTTCCCGAGTCTCTAAGATCAGCTTCCTGATCAGTCGCTTGCCGCCTCTTACGGCGCTGCGGTACCAGAGAACCCGGGCATCAGGTACAAAAAAGTTCATGCGAATCCAGAGAGAGAATCGATGCCGGAGCCCTTTATTTTCTGTGGACATCGTTTCGGAAACCGAAAGCGCTTCATGTTTCTTTTTCCCGATGAAGATACGGTAAAAATTGAAAACCTCGAATGTCCGGGTTTTAATCACCATCATATCCGGTCGGACTTCTTTGAGCAGGCTTTCATCCTTAACCGTAAAAGACTCATTTTCAACGGTGAGAATAATGGGCTCCCAACCGAATTCCGGTAAATGCCGGGTAATATTTAATGGCCAATGAAGGGAGGCTTTGCCCGATGGCGGCCAGTAATAGGAAATGAATAAAACCCGTTTTATTTGGTCAGACAATATAAAGCTCCCAGGGTAAAATATTCTCGCAGTACCATATTTTTACTGAATGGAGCTTTCATTCTGCGCAGGTGAAATCTTGATTCGTAACAGGGGCGAATCAGAAATAATTCTCTTTTATTGGTGTTAAGATGTAAAGTGGCGATCATTTTTTCAAAATTCCGGATGGATAAACGTTTGTGCTTCGTATCCAGAAGCCCCTGTCCTGATGAGACTCGCATTCCCATTATTGATAAATACCGGATGTATATCCGATCAGGCAATAAGTGCAAGTAAGGGAGCTTGACCAAAATTTTCGGAGCAACCTGCTGGTGCCCGGCATAGGGTGAATATTTCGGTGGAAAAGAGATAAACATTTTTCCACCGGGTTTTAGCAAATTCGACATATTCTGGAGACCGATAAATTTTTGATCAGTATCGATATGTTCGATAACATCCCGGCAGATGATGATGTCAACGGGTGAACCAATCTGAGGCATATAAGTGTCCGGTTCAGTTATATCGCCTTTAACAAAATGGATATCTTTTTTAGCATTTAGAAATTTCGAGTTATTATAACGAACTTCTGAGAATTCAACTCCGTAGCAGCGGTGACCTTTTTCAGCAAAATACTTAAGAGCTCCGCCCTCAGCCGGTCCCACTTCACAGATTGACAGAGATTTGGTATTAGAAATTTCCAGGAATTTTTCAAGAACATTTTTGGCGTACCAATACTGTTCATGATAGGAGCGTAGGTGTCGATTGATTACTTCTGTCATTTATAATATTTCTTTACAAACCCGGTATATTCTCTGTTTTTTAAAACTATACGCATCCAGAAGCCTGCAGTAAACCCAAATCCGTAGGCAAAAACCTGGGTCAGCGAAACGACAGGAGCCAACAGTGCCGCCCGAATATCTTTATAGCGCTTCAGTGAACTGAAAAATATTATCGTCAACAATCCAAACGCCATGGCCGTTCCAAACAGCCAGAGATGGAAGATATACGGATGGAATGGTGACAGCATAAGAATCACCAAATATCCGATGGTGCCAATAGCCGGAATAAAATGAAGCGGTTCAAGGATGGCATTATCGATCAGGGTCAAATTAATTCTGGCCACACCCCAGTTGAAAATCTGCCGGAAGAATTTTCGTAGACTGGTTCGACGTTTATGGTAAACAACTGCTTCGGGAACGGATATCACATTGGCGCCGCTGGCGACAATCCGCCGGCTGAATTCCAAATCCTGCCCGTGCCGAAGAGAGCCCATACTACCCAGCGTTTCATATATCTTGTGATGGATCCCCATGTTGAAGCTGCGGGGATAAAATTTGGCGAGTTTCTTTTTTGAATGACCGCGCATGCCGCCGGTAGTCAGGAATGAGGTCATGGCAAAATCAATGGCTTTTTGTAATGGGGTAAAACTGTCGAGCACTGAATCGGGCCCGCCAAAGGCGTCGGGCTTTTCGGTATCAATGGCTTCCGCCAGCCGGGTTAACCATTCGGGATCAGCGATACAGTCAGAGTCAATAAACAGAAAATATTCACCTTCGGCCTGGCTCATTCCATAATTCCGGGCTGGTCCCGGTCCCTCATGATCACGCCGGTAAAACCGGATTTGAAAGGATGAGGACCGGATCAATTCATCAACAACTACAGCTGTATTGTCGGTAGACCCGTCATCGACCAATAGCACTTCGAAACGAACGCGGGAAAATGTTTGAGCATTAAAAGAGCGGATCAAATCCACGATTTCGTCGGAACGATTATAGATTGGAACTATGATTGAGAACAGATATTTTTTCATCGGTTTTCATATTTTTGGCGGGTAATCATTTCGCTGATCAGGCCCAGCGAGAAAAACTGCATCCCGAAAATTATTAATAGAACACCTAACATCAACAGGGCAACATGATTCCGAAAGGGGTGTCCGAAAGCATATTTTAATATTAACAGGTAAATTTCAGATGCAATTCCGACCAAAACGAAAAGTAATCCCCACAGGCCAAAGAAGTGCATCGGCCGTTTCATGAATTTCATGGTAAAAAGAATGGTCAGCAGATCCAGAAATCCTTTATAAAACCGGCTGGCGCCATACTTAGTTATACCGTATTTTCGGGGGAAGTGTTTGACCTTCATCTCACCGCTTTTAAACCCGCTCATCTTGGCCAGTACCGGAATGAATCTATGCATTTCACCGTATACAGTGATGCTTTTTACTACTTCGGTTTTGTAGACTTTTAGGCCGTTGTTCATATCGTGAAGTTTTACGCCAGTCATCAGGCGGCTGAAAAAATTATAGATTTTTGAAGTGTGTTTTTTAATGAACCGGTCCTTGCGATCCTGTTTCCAGCCGGAAATCAAATCGAACTCACTTCCCTTAATAATATCCGCCATCTGAGGTATTGCTTCCGGATCGTCCTGCAGGTCAGCGTCGATGGTGGCAACAAATTCGCCTTTGGCGGCGGTGAATCCCTCGTTTAGCGCGGCGGCTTTACCCAGATTCCGGTTAAACCGAATAAGCGAAATTTCAGGATATTTCGCCGCCAGCTCCTGCTCAACCGAATAGGAACCGTCCCGGCTGCCATCATCAACCAGAATGATTTCAAAATCATAAGCGCTTTTCTTTAATGCCGTTTGAATATTACTGCACATTTCCCGAATGGAATCAACTTCGTTATATACCGGAACAATCACTGAGATTAAATTTGTCTGACCTTTATTTTCCACAACGGCTCCGTTTTAAATGTTCATGTTCAAGTTAATTTACGTAATTCGATCTGGAATTGGGAGTAATGAATTGTGATTTTTATATCCCGGTTGTTTGTAAACTCAACAGACGTTGGAACCCAGTAATACATTTCAATTGGATTCCAGCCTTTGTATGTAATGATTAAATCCGGATTTGTTTTCAGTGATATCCGGTTTAGTCGATGCAGTCGATCGTAGGTTGTTTTAAACGCCATATTTTTTGAATAAAGCTGCCCGATTAATAGTTCGGCAATATCTTTGAGTGGTAATTGAGGAATGGAAAAATCACCGATATGGGTCGGCAATTCCGAGCCGGACAGGTGTCGGTTTTCCCGTTGCAGCCACAAATTGTAGTCATTCCTGGTAAGAGTTAATGTGGCCAGCTGACGTTTCAGAGGATCTTTTACCAGGATAGTGACTGTATCCATACCGGAATAGGCCAGTTGCGCGGTCAATGTTATGTCTCCATCGGGCGCTTGAATGGCGATCCGGGCGTTGAATGTAAGTGTCTCAATTGATTGTGAGAGTGGCGGAACTGATGCCGGTCGGGGGTACACTGACGGGCCGGATTTGCGGGGAATATTTTGGATTGCCGAACAACCGTGAAGGATTAGTCCAAGGGATATAAAAATAACCGGAAGGAAACAGTTTTTAGTCAGATAATTTATTTTGAAGACGTTCATTGTCGGAGTCAATTTCAAGGGCCTGCCGATAATAGTTTCGTGCATCTTCGGGTTTGTTTAATTTCATCAGGATATCTCCCAGATGTTCCAGAACTTCGGCGTTTGTTGCGTTTATGGCAAGCGCTTTCTCAATATAGATTTTAGCCTCTTTATAGTTTCCACTGAGATATAGAAGCCAGCCCTTTGTATCGATATAGGATGCGTTTTCGGGATCAATTTTGAGAGCTTTATCTACCATTGTCATTGCTTCGTCAAGTCGTTCTCCCCGTAACGCAAGACTGTAGGCATAGTTGTTCAATGCAATCTCGTTTTCGGGATTGTCATTGATAATCTGAGTGTACAGGCTGTCGGATAAGGAATATTTTTTCTGGGCTTCCCAGGTATTTGACAGAAGAATTTTAGCTTGAATATTTTCCGGGTCAATTGCCAAAGCCCGAATCAGGAACTGAGCAGCAGCATCGAAATTATTCTGGTTACTCAGAAGATTTGCCCGCATAATCGGAAAATAGGGCTGGTCGGGGAATCTATCCATGGCCCGATCTGTCAGAACTATTAATGAATCAACTTCATTGTTCCTGCCGAGCAGCAGGGTAAGGCTGATATAGGCTGACTGCCGGTCAGGATAGTCGTTAATCAATTTTTTCAGGTAGTCCCGGGCTTTTTGGGCATCGTCGCTGCGGGCGAGCAAATCACCATAACGTTCGGCAATTTCAATATCATCGGGGACCAGGTCGATTAAGGTTTTGTACAACGAAATCGCGGCGGACAGATTATTTCCGACCAGAGCAATGTCGGCGCGATATTTATAATAATCGATGGTTTCCGGATATGCTTGAATTAAAGTGTCATAATAACTTGCCGCTTTATCCAGTTGTTGCCGGACCAGAGAGATTTCGGCGGCTTTTTCCAGAGCTTTTGCATGGGTTTTGTCGGAATTATAAATGCTTTCATAGACTTCGACGGCCCTGTCCAGTTTCTTGTTTTTTAAATATATTGCCGCCAGTTGGTATCGCAGTTCCAGATCTTCCGGGTTAGCTTCAATAAGATTTGAATATTCTACTTCGGCATTTTTATTATTTCCGGACAGGAAATAAACCTGGGCCAGAATCTCACGCAGTTCATAGTCGGCAGGATCAATCGCCAGTGCTTTATGCAGTACGTCGATACCTCGTTCAAGTTTCCCCAGATTAATATATGCTTTCGCCATTGCACCGTATATTGTCGCAGAACTGTTGTCGAACAACAGTGCATCCTGATACTCCAGAACAGCCATTGCATAATCGCCCTGCATGGTATAATTTTCACCGGACATGAAATACTCAATTGCCTTGGAATCATAGGTTTTACTTGAATCCAAACCGGCAAAGGAATCGTTTGGTTGCGGGTGAATTGCACAGCTTTGTGCCAGAATTGCAATTAATGCAAAATAATAAATACTCTGAATGAAACCGGGATGCTGAGAGTTATTAGAATTCAATAGCGCTCATCAAAATGATGGTTAATATGATGGTTGTTTGCATAATGCAGCCGGATAAATCAGGCCGGCAGATGCTTATTTATAGATTTCGCTGCGGTTACAATTGCAAATGCCAACCATTTTTTCTTTAAAACGGATGGTATCACTGACTGCGTTTGTCTGGGTGACAACATGTTTTACCAGTTCGATCGGTTCACCACAAACCGCACAATGTTTTTTACTGTCTTTCAGTGCTTTCTGGGTTTTATCTGCAAAGCCTTTTGTTACTCGTTTTGCCATTATAGGACTCCTTTATGATTCATGTTCAAACATTATTACCTGGTTTCCCCCGGCCCGTTTGGCGCGATACATCGCCATGTCGGCGCTGGATATCAGTGATGCCATATCATCTCCGTCACAGGGGTATTCGGACATTCCGATACTGATCGACATTCGTTCGGTCATGCCGTCTTTTTCAAACAGAAAACTGTGAATATTTTTACAAATTCGTTCGGCGGTGTTTATGCAGCTTTTTTTATCGGCGTTGATTAATATGACTGCGAATTCCTCACCGCCATACCGGGCAACCGTATCAACGGTACGGACACTGCCGCGAATGATGTTTGCGGATTTTTTCAGGACATAATCACCATGTAGATGGCCGTAGGTGTCATTAATTCGTTTGAATTTATCCAGATCGAGGATAATAAGAGTCAGGTTGGAATCGTATCGCCGGCTGCGCTCGATTTCGACCTGCAGTCGTTCTTTGAATGCGCGATGATTATAAATACCTGTCAAGCCGTCAACCATAGCCAGATCTTTCATTGACTGATAGACGGTCAGGCGGTTGAGGATTTCCGCAAAATTTTTACCAAACAGACTTAGTGTTTCAACATCTTCTTTCGTATAATTGTCGATTTTGAAGCTCTCAATAAGAATTCCACCGACTTCTTTGGCGGCCGATGAAATCGGGATGCCTAATGCGGAACGGAAGGGGATAATTTTTAAATCGTCAGGTTGAAAGCGGAACTCTACTTTACTTTTGTCATAGTCTTTGATCAGGGTAGGTTTATTCTGAAGAATAATGGGTTCCCAGACACCTTTTTTTAAATTGATCTCATGGCCAATCGTATAATCAGCTTCTGAGCCCTCGACATATTCAATAGTCAATGCCGATGAATGATCTTTATTTTTAAATGCAAATGTCAGTTTGTCAAAGTTAAAAAATTTCTTCAATATGCCGGCCGCCTGCTTGTACAATTCGTGGGGTTCGATACCAAAAGTGATTTCCGTATTTAAGCGGAACAGGTCTCTAAAGAAGCTGATATAGACTTCCTGTTGATCGACGACATCGATTTGAAGTACGGCATTGCTAAACAGATTTGAGAAGGCAATCAGCAGATCCAGGTCTTCTTTGCCCCAGGTCTCTTTGTCCACGCTGTCCGTCCCGATGAAACCGACATAGGAACCATTGACGCTGATCGGAACCAGCATCAATGTGCCGATTTTCGGAGGATTATGATAATATTTCAGGTAATCCTGACTAATCTGTCCCGACTGGTACAGATCAGGCTTTGGATTAAAGTGAAAATTGCCGAACAGTTCTCCTTCGCAAGAGAAGGATTTTAGTGGTTGGGTTTTATGGGAACTGCTGCTTTCTTGCAAAATATAGCAGTTTTCTTCTCCGTTAAAAAGGTAGATAAACACCGACTGTGCCATCAGGGAGGCATGAATGATGCCGGTCAAATAATGAATTAGCTGCTGATAATTTTCACTGGTATCAATTTTATAGTGCAACCCAATCGCATTAATTGAAGATTCTTTATCTTTCCGGTTCTTATTGCTGCCTTCAGACAGCATTTGACAACGTTTGTACCAGTTGTTCGTTTCAGTCAGCAGGAAAACCATTAAGGATAAAATTGCGACAAAGAGAAGAATGCGAAAGACGTCCTGAAAGAGTTCGGGAACGTTTACAAATGCGTCCGTCGACGGATAAACGGTAAATAAAAACAGGATAACGATTAACAGGATGCTAACGATCCAGGTACTTTTTAGGTTATTCATACTATTCCATCCATACAGTGCGTAAAAATAACATTAACTGCATGTAAAATCAATAGTAATTAGCGTGGATATTTATAAACGGATTAATACTCTTTTTTCACGGTTTTAATATTGTTCTGAAAATCCGGCCTTGTACGCGCGTTCTGACTGTCAGAATGCTCAAGCGAGTCAGTATAATTTTCTGAATTAGCGTATTGCCCCCGGCTCATGAGAGGAGGGGTGCGAGAATTTTCTGAATCAGGTGTTTTTTGCTGGATTTTTTCCTGAACAATCCGGGGTGGCATCTGGGCAGGACTGGAACCAGTCTGAAATTCAAGAAGGTAGAATCCAATAATCACAGCCACAAGTGCTGCTGCAAATCCATAAGCGAACGATGGGATTCGGTTGAGTGAAAATCCTTTATTAAGGCTTGCTTCTATCCGGGCATTCCGTTCAGCCAGGATTTTTGTCCGGAGATCGCCAAGGAAGTTTTCACTTACCCTCATTTCAGCGAATTGCAGCATACTGTTTTTTGTAGATAATATTGATTGGTAGAGCTGTTTACAGCCCGGGCAGCCGTCCATGTGTTCTTCAAAGGATTTTCGTCCCTGGAATGAAATGTCTTTATCCATATATTGTGATATGATAGTCTTAAACTGGTAGCAACTGATCATAAAACTCCTCACCTCAAGTATCAATTAATTTTTTCGTTTCCTCGCATTTCCTGTAAATCTTCCCGCAATTTCAACCGCGCTCTGTTTATTCTCGATTTCACCGTTCCCAACGGTGCATTGATGATATTACTGATTTCCTCATAAGAAAGTTCCTGAATATCCCTTAAAATGATTGCGGTGCGAAAATGTTCCGGTAATTTTATAATGGCTTTTTGAATTGTCTGTTCATCGAATTTTCCTTCGATCTTTGACTGGGCGTCCCGTTCGTTTGAAGGAAAGTCCATGTCCTTGTCTTCAGGCCCCAGGCGGCTGAAGAAAAACAGCTTGCGGTTACGGCGCTTGCGGAGGATCGTTTTTGCCAGGTTGGCCGTGATGGTGTATATCCAGGTGGAAAATTTGGCAATTTCCTTATAGGCGTAACGATTTTGATAAACCTTCAGAAATGTATCCTGAACAATATCTTCCGCTTCTTCACGGTCGAGAACAAATCGATATGCGAAATTCATTAACCGGTTTTTATACCGGTTGACAATTTCTTCGAATGCGGTTTCATCGCCGGCCTGAAATCGGCGAATTAATTCTTCATCGGTAAGCTTAAAACTATCTTTCATTGGACTAATTTATCACTTTAAGAGTTGATATATCAATGGAATCATGAGATTTTCATTTTTAATTGACATGGTTTTAGCTTTTAAATCAGCCTCCAGCATTAGAGTAAATAATGCCTTAAAATCATGTTCCCTGTAGTTGTTGTATGCCCGTTCATACTGTTGCCGTCGCAATTCAGCCGGGTAGTAAGAGAGGGTTTTAGTATTTATTTGCTTAAATGCCCAGACATTTGCGAAAAAGCTGTACAGAGATGAAATAAAGTAGGGAGTATCGACGCCGGTTTCGATAAGAGTCAGGCAGATGTGAATAGCATCATGCAGATTTCGTTTTTCAACGGCTGTTAAAAAGTCGGTCATCTGAAAACTTTTTTCTCCACCGATCACCGTACGAACAGCGTCAATACCAATCTCTTTCTTGTCTGCAATGAAAACGGATATTTTTTCCAGCTCGGCAAATGCATGACTGAGCGAATCATTCGTTGAAAGCACCAATGCTTCAAGAGCATCCGGAGTGATGGACAAACCATTTTTCTTTATCTTCCGCTGGATCAGCGCCGGAAACTGATTTTCCGGGGGCGACCAGATGGACAGAGTTTTTACGGACAGGTGTTTTTTAACACTGGAAAAGAGGGCCGATTTTTGCCCTTCGCCGGATGTTAAAATTAATAAGGTACTCGGTTCGGGCCGGTCGAGATATTTAAGCAACGGCTTTCGGTAAGTGGATGACAGTTTTGGGAGTTCTTTATAAATTACAATCTGCCGTGAGCTGAACATGCCGATATTGACCAGACTCTGTATGAATGTATCATCATTCTTTTCTGTCCCGTAAAAGGTCTGTTTTTCAACTGTTCCCTCGCTGCCCCGGACAAATGCAGCCGAAAGGGTATTGATTGCCTCTTCTTCCAGATATAAGTCATCACCATATAACAGATATACCGGAGCCAGTGATCCTTTTTCAATCTTTTCCAGTTCGTCCAGTATAAATGCCATTTTGGTTCCTTTTTTACGTTTATCCGATAAACAGCAATACAAGCAGCCCGGCAATGAAACAATAGGGAGCAAACCATACAAATTTTCCGCTTTTCAACACCGAAAGCAGAAATCTGATTGCCAGGTATCCTACTACAAAAGAAAATAAAAAACCAACAAACATGGGTGCGATGCTGATTCCGGAAATATCGGATGTGATCATGTCAATAATATGCAGAAGGGTGGCTCCCAGTATGGCGGGAATGGCCAATAGAAATGAAAACCGGGCAGCGTCTTCTCTTGAAATACCCGCAATCAAGGCGCTGCTGATCGTAAATCCGGAGCGGGAAATTCCGGGCAGAATGGCGATCGATTGGGCGAGTCCGATGAGCAGGGATTTTTTAGGCGTCAAATCCGCCGCTCTGTACTTAATGAAGCGGGTGGATAAAATCACAACCCCGGTTATTAATAATGTTACACCGACCAACTGAGTGTTATGAAAAACCGACACAAAAAAATCTTCCAGAAACAGTCCGGCGATAACCGCCGGAATTGTTCCGATGATCACAAAAATGCTCAGGCGAAAATAGGCGTCATCCTGATAGGTTTTTCCAACATTTCGGTGAGTTATTCCGCGAAAAAAACTCGTAATCATATTCCAGATATCATTGAAATAGACAGCCACGACGCTCAACAGTGTACCAAAATGGACAAAAACTTCAAAGGCAATATTGTCCATTTTCAGGTTTAGTAAATGCTCAAAAATGACCAGATGTCCTGAACTGCTGATCGGTAAAAATTCAGTAAGTCCCTGGACGATTCCTAATATAATTGCGTCAACGTACCCCATGCTAAGCAGACCTTTCCGGGTTGAAATTTATGATTTTAGCGAACAAAAGTGGAGTTTTAAATAATTTAATATCAGGTAACAATGTGTTGGGCAAATATATTAAAAAAAAATGATTGAGGAAACAAATTTATTTTGAGTAATCCCACGGATAAATCCGTAGGCTATTCCTATAGCACAATGGTATGGATACACGGATAGGATTAGCCCCATGCTTTAGCGTGGGGAATAGGGGACGACGACCATAAAACCAATGAACCGATTTATCGGTTTACTTCATCAGCACCATTTTTTGAGTTTTCACGTATGACCCAGCCTGAATGCGATACAGATAGATACCTGATGATACCTGTTGACCGGCACTGTTCCGGCCATCCCAGTTCATCTCGTAATAGCCCGGTTGCTGATGTGTTTGAATAAAGGTATCCAAAAAGGCTTGTGCAATCCGGTAAAGATCGGTCCGGGAAAAACCGTTTTCAAAGCGGCTCATCGTCGGCTGACTGGCCAAGGAACCCTCTAAGCGATTACATGCCATCTTCAAAACCGGGTCATCTTTAAGGTGATCACAATCATTGGCATCTTCATATCCGGCCGCAATTTGAAATACACATTGCGTCAGCAGTTGCCGGACACTGTGTTGAACATAACTCTGATGCCTGCGATCAGGAAGTACATCCGCAATCCGTTGTATGACACCCAGTTCTGATTCTAGTTCCCGAAGGAAAAGCAGTCCTGCATCAGATGTAACATCGCCACCATTAAAATCAGCAATCACTTTTTTTCCAGAAATTGGTTTAAAATGAAGAAAATGTTTTGTATCTTTCATCATAGCTGTTTGTCCAATTTGTTTTGTTTCTTTTATTGTTATAACTTAATTTAAAACAATACTTTGTTGGATCGAACAGATATTTTTATGAATTATTCAGGACAGAAATGCTTCTCTCAGAAATCGGTGAATTATTGTAAATATGCAAAAAGATCCGGGATGATAAGGGTTATTGGAATGATGTGGCAGAGTATATCACAGACCATTCCGAAGCGCTTGTTTAAGTAATTCCATTTGGTCATAATCTTTAGATACGAATAATCCCTTTCTGATAATTCCGCTTGACATCGACAAAAATATTGCATAAAATTGCAAACGTTTGCGGTCTCATTCTTAATTGTTTTTTAGTATTGGAGAGTATGAAGTGAGGAAAAGCCCGGTAACTATAACAGATATCGCTAAAAACCTGAATATTTCACCATCCACAGTTTCAAGAGCATTACGAAACCATCCCGATATTAGCACACGAACAAAAAAAAGGGTTAACTCTTTAGCAGAAGAAATGGATTATCATCCTGATTCAATCGCTCAGAGTTTAAAGCAAAGAAGAACGAATCTTATCGGTGTTATTGTTCCTGAAATCAAACATAATTTTTTCGCAGCTGCAATAAGTGGGATTGAAGAGATAGCTTATAAAGCTGGATACGCAATCATTGTATCTCAGTCTAATGAAAGCTATGATAGAGAACGTATAAATGTACGCGCATTAATCTCGAACCGGGTGGCTGGATTGCTCATCTCAATTTCTCAAACAACTGAACAAAGCGACCACTTTAAACTTTTGGAGCGCCAGGAAATTCCATTTGTCTTTTTCGATCGAGTATGCGAGGATATCGAAGCAAGTAAAGTAGTGGTTGATGATTTCGACGGAGCCTTTAAAGCAGTTGAGTATTTAATTAACTCAGGTTACAAAAGAATAGCACATATTGCAGGACCGAAACATTTATCAATTAGCCAATGCCGCCTTAACGGCTATTTATCGGCACTTAAAAAACATAAAATTTCATACGATGAGAATCTTGTTGTTTATGGTGGTCTTAATGAAGAAGATGGAGTTAAAGGCTTTCATAGACTATTACAGTTAGATCAGCTTCCGGATGCTCTTTTTGCCGTAAATGACCCCGTCGCGATTGGCGCATTTGAAAAAATTAAGGAACACGGCTTTAAAATTCCGGAAGATATTGCGCTGATCGGTTTCTCAAATAATCCTATTACCCGTTTAATAGAACCATCTCTTACAACAGTTAGTCAACCGGCTTATGAAGTAGGTAAAAGAGCCGCGGAACTGTTAATAGAGCAGATTAAATCCGGAGAAAATTTTATACCAAGAAAAGAGATGTTGAAAACCGAATTAATAATCCGAAATTCGACATAATAAATATTTAATCGGGAATAAATAAGTGATTAGTAACAAATAGGGGATATGCTGAAATGGAGCAAATATTATTTGGTTGGTATGACGGTTTAATTTTCTTTATCTTTTTTCTAATTGTTGTGGCTTTCAGCATGTATAAAAGCCGTAAAGAAAAAACCGGAGAAGATTATTTTCTTGCAGGTCGACAATTAATCTGGCCCTTGATTGGTCTATCCATGATCGCGGCTAATATTTCTACAGAACAATTTGTGGGAATGTCGGGACAGGGCGCCGGCTCTGCCGGGCTGGCGATTGCTTCTTATGAATGGATGGCGGCGATAACGATGGTTATTGTGGCAATTTTTCTTTTGCCTCATTTTCTAAGAGCGGGAATATATACTTTTCCTGAATTTCTTGAATACCGGTATTCACCAACCGCAAGAAACTTAATGGCATTTTATACAGTCTTAATCTATGTTTTTGTACTTATTGCATCTGTTGTTTATACAGGTGGTTTAACGATAACTACTCTTTTTAGCGGCATAAGACCTTTCGGAATAGAAGTAACTTTAACAAAAGCTGTCTGGCTTGTGGGTATTATTGCTGCAATATATACTATTTGGGGTGGGCTTAAAGGTATTGCCTGGGCCGATCTTTTCTTTGGGTCCAGTTTAATATTAGGTGGAGTAATTACTTTAATAATTGGATTTGGGAAAGTCGGGGGTGTCGGGAATTTTCTTGAGGTAAATCAGGATAAACTCCATATGATTCTTCCGGCCGATCACCCTGTATTACCATGGACAGCGCTGGTTTTTGGACTCTGGCTGCCAAATTTTTATTATTGGAGTGTCAATCAGTTTATCACACAGAGGACTTTAGCGGCAAAAAGCCTCAGGGAAGGTCAGTTGGGAATTATTTTTGCCTCTTTCCTAAAACTTATTACCCCATTTATAATTATTTTTCCGGGTATCATGGCCTGGCAGTTATATAAGGGACAGATGACCGGTCCTAGCGGTACAGACGCAGCTTTTCCACTTATTATAAGAAATATTATTCCAAGTGGATTCAGAGGATTCATCTTCGCTGCAATAGGTGGCGCAGTAATTAGTTCACTGGCTTCAATGCTGAATTCCGCTTCAACAATTTTTACAATGGATATCTTTAAACGTATGATTAATAAAGATATTTCTCAGGAGAAAATTGTTACAACCGGAAGAATTTCAACTTTTGTTTTCCTTGTTATCGGATGCTTAATCGCGCCGATTTTGGCAAGTCCGGCTTTAAAGGGAATTTTTACTTATTTGCAGGAATTTCAGGGGTTTATTTCACCGGGTATTTTAGCGGCATTTGCGTTTGGCTTTATATTTAAACGCGCACCGAAAGCTGCGGGAGTGAGCGCTCTGGTGCTCAACCCCATAATTTACGGTATTTTGCTCGTTTTTTGCGGCACCTTACCTGTTTTTGAAAATATCCAGATCGTTCAAATTGCCTTTCTAAACAGAATGGCGATCACTTTTATCATTATTGTGATTGTTATGTCGGTTATTACTTTAATTAAACCACTGGATAAGCCGGTTATTATGCCTGAAAGGAAAGAGTTTGATATGAAAGCCGCTCCGGCGGTGAAATGGTTAGGCGCGACTGTTATTGTAGTGGTTTTATTACTGTATGTAATCTTTTGGTAGGATACATAGGATTTTTACACTGTAATTAATAAATATATGTAGGGGACTGGAAAATGAAAAGGAATCATGGACATCTTTTGTTTGTGTTGATTTTAAGTTTGCTAATCATTGTTGGCTGTGGTGTTAAAACTCAATGGGCAAATAATCCTCAACAGCTTTTATCTCAAGATGAGATACAAAATGAAATTTCTATCAAAATTGAAAGGGTAAATGAATTTTTAGACGAAGAAGGATTAAAAGGAATTCTTCTAACTCAAGTCCGAAATGTTTACTGGCTGACCGCCGGTCTTACAAATAACCAGATCGTCCTTAACAAAGATATTGGAGCCGCATCACTTTTAATAATGAGAGATGGGGGAAAATATGTCATTTGCAGCGGCAGTGAAGCGGGCAGGTTGATGGATGAATCTTTGGCTGATTTAGGATATGAATTAGTAAAGTATAATTGGTATGAATCCAATCCCAATAAAGATGTGCGCGGAAAGATCATTTATGAATTGGCTGATGGCGGAAGAATCGGGAGTGATATTGAATATCCGGGATCAGTTTTAAAATCGGATGAATTTGCAAAATTACGCTACAATCTAACCGATACTGAAATTAATAGATACAGGTGGTTGGGTAGAGAAACGACCGAAGCTGTTGCTGAGGTTTGTAAGATACTCAAACCCGGGATGGACGAATTCGAGATTGAATATATGACCGTCGATGCGCTGCGCGCAAGAGGTATTTTCCCAACGGTACTTTTAATTGCGGTGGATGAACGTATTTACAATTACCGCCACGCGCTTGCCGGTGGAGCAGAATTGAAGAATTATGCAATGGTTAATGTCGTGGCTGAAAAATGGGGTATGCCGATAGCAGTTACCCGTTTCGTGCATTTCGGACCACTTCCTGAAGAGCTGGCAAAGAAACTTCAGGCAACAGCGATCGTCAATGCACATTATGAAGCTGCCACGATTCCGGGGAAACCGCTAGCCGAAATCTTTGAAGAGTGTAAGGCTTGGTATACCGATGTTGGCTTTGAAGGCGAGTGGCAGAAACATCACCAGGGCGGAGCAACCGGTTATAATGACCGGGAATATTGTATTTATCCCGGTATTGAAGGAACGGTTCAAGAAAATCAAGCATTTGCCTGGAATCCGACAATTACCGGCGCTAAAATCGAGGATACAATCATTTCTTTTAAAGACAGTATTGAAGTCATTACCGTATCTAAGGATTGGCCCATGATACCGGTAGAGTTGAATGGTAAAATTTATCCTCAACCTGATATTTTAATCCGCTAATCGGGAATATGGAGTTGATTAAAAAGTATTAATAATAATGCAATTTAGTTTTTCAGACTTTCCTCACAGACGCTACAATCCTCTTACAGGAGAATGGGTTTTAGTATCGCCCCATCGAACTAAACGACCATGGCAGGGAAAACACGATCCCATTATTCCAGATAATCGATCTTCATATGACCCGGAGTGTTATCTCTGTCCTGGGAATATCAGGGCAAATGGAGCAAGGAATCAGAAATATGGTTCAACCTATGTATTTGATAACGATTTTCCAGCGTTACTTCCAGATACTCCGGATGTAAAAAGTTCTTTAAATCCTTTTATGCAAAGCCAAGGTTTACAAGGGACCTGTCGGGTTATATGTTTCTCACCTCGCCATGATCTTACCTTAGCAGAAATGTCTGTTGAGGAAATTCAAAGTGTAGTTGATGTTTGGGCTGATCAGATCAATGAACTGGGTAAGCGGTATCGCTGGGTACAGATATTTGAGAATAAGGGTGAAATAATGGGCTGTTCAAATCCACACCCACATGGTCAGGTATGGGCGGAAACAGCGCTTCCCAATGAACCATTCAAGGAGAATCAACAGCAATTCTCATATTTTAAAGAAAATGGTTCTATTATGTTGGCAGACTATTTAAAATTTGAATCTGAGCAGAAAGACCGGATTGTTGTGGATAATGAACATTGGATGGCTGTTGTTCCGTTTTGGGCGATTTGGCCCTTTGAGACACTGCTTTTGCCTCGCCGACATATTTTGCGTTTACCTGACCTGACAACTAATGAAAGGGATAGCCTTGCTAAAATTCTTAAAAGCCTGCTCATAAAATACGATAACCTTTTTAACATTTCTTTTCCTTATACAATGGGATGGCATGGCGCACCAACAGATTCGGGTGATTACACACACTGGCAATTGCATGCTCATTTCTACCCGCCACTTCTACGATCAAGCGCTGTAAGAAAATTTATAGTTGGATATGAAATGCTTTCTGAAGTGCAACGTGATATTACACCCGAACAGGCTGCCAAAAAGTTGAGAGAACTATCGGGGATTCATTATAAAGCAAAGAAAGGACAATGAGCTGTTTAACTACAGGTGGTTAAAAAACATTAGATGTAAAAATAGAAAGATAAACGATATTATATGTTCAAGATTATAAAAGAACCCTTTGGTGATTTTACTAAAATAAAATTTGTAAATTCTAACACTAAAGAATATATCTCAATTATCCCCGAGTTTGGCGGGAATGTCAATGAAATTGTTTTAGGAAAAGAAGCTAAATTATACTCAATTTTAGACGGCTACCAAACACCTCTGGAAATGGTTGAACAGAAATATTTTAAAGGCGCAAAACTTATTCCTTTCCCCAACAGAATAGAAGATGGAAAATATTCCTTCAACGGGAAAGAATAT
>JAHJGX010000087.1 GCA_018824205.1 bacterium | reverse complement strand
GACTATATCCCTGAGTAAATCAAGCATTGATTTCTTTAAGAATCAATCAAAAAAATACCATACTCCTTATCAAAATATGATTCGTAAACTATTAGATAAATATGTTGGTATGCAGAAAAATGCATGATTAGTAGTACCTAATCTTGACTTGGAATGGTAGCATTTTTAATTTCACCATTAAATTAGAGGAGAAAATATTTGGAGCTCCAAGCATATTTTGAAAACATTACAGAAGTAATTCAAAAAGAGTTAAAGAGCGCAAGTAAATCAATTTTTATTGCAGTTGCGTGGTTTACTGATAAAGAACTCTTCAGAACGATATGTGAAAAAGCCAGGAGTAACAAAAAAGTCGAATTGATACTGGTTGACGATGAAATCAACCGTAACAGCGGTTTAAAATTTCATGAATTGGAAACCTCTGGCGGAAAAATATTCTGGATTAAGGATGAGGCGAACAACGGTAAATTAATGCACAATAAATTTTGTGTTATCGATTCATCTACAGTAATAACAGGCTCATACAATTGGAGCTACCACGCCAAACAAAGCCATGAAAATATTACTGTAGTTAAAGATGATATCCAGTTAGCAAGTCAATTTATAGATGAGTTCAATTCTATTAAGAGAAAATATTATGGTGAAATTAGAGATAGAATAGGAATCGATATTGATAAAATATCAATTCGTCTTGAGGCTATCAAAAATGTAATATTTCTTGAAGATGAAGAGGATATTGTATTCCAAACAAGCAAACTAAAAAAACTATTGCAAAAATATTCCCTGGATGAAAATAAAATAATCGATCAAGCGTCTACTATAGAAGATTTTCTATCAAGAAAAAGATATGAGAAAGCGATCAAGCTGATAGAGAACTTCCTGAGTCAATTTAGAAAAGTGATACTATATGTTAATCAAGAAATACCGGCACTTAAACTTGAGATAAAAGCATTAGAGCTCCAGATTAATTCTTTAGAAAATGAAAAAACTGATCTGGAAAAAACAATTCGTGAATTTGAAATCAGACACAATCGTGAATTAGGCGCTATTGTTCTTAAAATCCTTGAACTGCGGAAGAGGAGATTAAAAGTCGAAGCAGAAAAAGACAGCGCAAAACAAAATGAATACGAGGAAGCAGAGAAAGACTATTCGGAATATCAAAGTGACTTTTCTGAGATTCAATCTGAAAAGTATTCTAAACTATCTTCCGAAGATGAAATAGAAATTAAAAAAATATTTCGTAAGGCAAGCAAATTATGTCATCCTGACGTGGTAAATGATGAGCAGAAGGAAAAAGCCGAAAAAATATTCGCTGATTTAAATAAAGCATATAAAGAAAATGATATAAAAACGGTAATGATAATTTTATATAATCTGGAAGATGGTAATTTTTTCGTTTCCAAATCAGATAGTATAAAAGAGTCTGATCAATTAAGAATGAAAGTCATGGAACTGGAGCTAATTCGTGATGAATTAATCAAATCAATCAGTTTAATAAAAGAATCTGAAACCTATCAAACGATAGCCGAGATTAAGGATTGGGATATTTATTTTAAAGAAACCCATGAAAAATTGGTAAATGAACTAAGAAATCTGGAAAATTCAGATTAATAAAAAACAGTAGTATGGATAATAATTCATCAAATTCATTGGTTAAAAAAGAAGCTACTTCTCTTGTCAAAGTCAATAAACAAATTCAGATCACTAATAAACTTTTGTCATTGACATCCATCGATGAAAACTTCATTTCATTTTTTCTCACCAAATTCGAGTTTTTTGTAAAAATAATCTCAACAGGGTATAAATTATCATCAGAATTACTTGCGAAATATCAAGATAAATATTACTGGTTCAATTTAAGTTGTAACGAATCCCTAATTTGGTCAGATGAATTAATTGAAAGATATAAAGACAACTGGGATTGGGAGGGTTTAAGCTGGAATAAATCCATACCATGGTCAATTGAATTAATTGAAAGATATGAAGACTATTGGGATTGGAATGGGCTGAGTCGAAATGAATCCGTACCTCGGTCTTTTGAATTAATTAAAAAATTTAAAGAGCGATGGATTTGGGCTATAATGAAATATCATTACATGAAAAATATTCCCTGGACAATTGAATTGATAAATATAGTAAAGGACGAGTTTTCATGGGATCTTTTAAGTGAATATATTGCCTTACCGTGGTCACTTGAATTAATAAAAATGTATGAAGATTATTGGGACTGGAAGAGGTTAAGTAGAAATGAATCTTTACCTTGGTCAATAAAATTAATTAGGAGGTATAGAGACAAATGGGACTGGAATTATTTAAGTGAAAATAAATCCATATCTTGGTCAACTGAATTAATAGAAAGATATCAAGATCAATGGGATTGGTATCGTTTAAGTGGAAATGAATCTTTACCTTGGTCAGTAGAGTTAATTGATAAATTTATCGGCAAGGGGAATTGGAGTAACTTAAGTAGAAATGAATCCTTACCCTGGTCTATAGAATTAATTGAAAAATATATCAACAACTGGGATTTTGGATGGTTGAGCTCTAATAACGTCTTACCCTGGACTATTGATTTGTTAATAAAATATGAGGATAAATGGAATTGGGATTATTTAAGTGAAAATGAATCATTACCTTGGTCAATTGAATTATTAGAAAGATTTAAAGATCAATGGAATTGGATATGTCTGAGTTGGAATAAATCCTTACCTTGGTCAATTGAATCATTAGGAAAATATGAAGATATATGGGATTGGGATGAATTAAATCGTAATGGCTTCTTACCCTGGTCAGAAGAACAATATTACGCTGTTGTTTTACCTAAAATCGGTCAGATTGGTCCATCTATACAACATATTATGGATTTTAGTGGAGAAAAAGGTTATCGTTTTTCGCCAAGTGAAAGATTTAAATCTGTTTGGGAAAAAGCCTTTGTACCTTATTTAAATGACCATATTATTGAGGAGGTGTTTCGTCGCTATAAGG
>JAHJGX010000086.1 GCA_018824205.1 bacterium | reverse complement strand
ATAATCACTTCAGGATTTTCATTGTTACGAGCTGCGAACATTAAAGGAGTAGTACCCGAATAATCCTGATCATTGATATTTGCACCTGCTTTGATTAAAGCCTTAATAACATCAGGATTTTGATTGTCATTTAAAGCGAAAATTAAAGGCGTCCATCCATCAGAATCCTGACCATTAACATTCGCCCCCGCTTCAATTAAAGCCATAATCACTTCAGGATTTTTATTGTTACGAGCTGCGAATATTAAAGGAGTAATACCCGAATAATCCTGATCATTGATATTTGCACCTGCTTTGATTAAAGCCTTAATT
The DNA here is from genome assembly GCA_018824205.1 of bacterium. GTDB lineage: Bacteria > Fidelibacterota > UBA2242 > UBA2242 > UBA2242 > B118-G9. The sequence continues at coordinate 29,597 of JAHJGX010000086.1, read as the reverse complement.
ACTTCGGGATTTTGATTGTTGCTAGCAGCGAACATTAAAGGAGTCATTTTGTCAGAAGTCCGATCATTAACATTCGCCCCCGCTCCGATTAAGGCATTAATAACTTGTGGATTTTTATTAAAATGTGCTGCAAGTATTAAAGAATTCCAATCATTATCCACCCAATAATAACCACTATCCTCCTCCTCATCAAAATCAATATTATAATCCTCTGAATTAACATTCTCTGAAATTAGATCATTAACATTTGCTCCTGCTCCGATTAAAGCCATAACAACCCTGGGATTTTGATTATAAGCAGCAGCAAACATTAAAGGAGTAGTGCCACCAATAGAGCGCGCATTAACATCTGCTCCCGCTCCGACTAAAGCCATAACAACCCGGGGATTTTGATTGTCCCTCGCAGCGAACATTAAAGGAGTAGTTCCATAGTGTGAGCGCGCATTAACATCTGCTCCCGCTCCGACTAAAACATTCATCGCATCAGGATTGTCGCTAGCAGCGAACATTAAAGGAGTATTTCCATAAGGACCCTCACTGTTGACGTCTGCACCTGCTTTGATTAAAGTCGTAATTACTTCAGGATTTTGATTATTGCTGGCGGCTATCATTAAAGAGGTAAATGGAAAACCATTGATATCCGAATAATTCACATCCGATCCCGCATTAATTAGAATCTGTACTACCTCTGGATTTTGATTGTCGCTAGCAGCTCTTATCAAAGGAGTCCAGCCACAGGAATCCGTTTCATTGATATCAGCACCCTCATCTATGGCATTTTGGACTTCCTCAGGAGTTCCTTTTGAAACAATAGCAAAAAAAACCGATAATTTTGCATAGCTTATAATCATTGGAAATCCTCTCAATGTTTTATTTGCAAATCAAATAGATATTTATTTATTTTCAACTTTCCTAAGATTACTTACCAGTTATATTTTGGGGAATATTTGCCATTGTTTAATATAAGTTCTTTTCCTTTGATTTGTCAATCTGATTCATCTCAAACTTGCCTCAATGCTCTGCGTTGTAACGTCGTGTCCGTCTTCGCGAGGCATTCCCGTTCTGCGGGATGCCGTGGCGATCTGCAGATACATTATTACACCTAATTTCAAGTAAAAAAGAGGGTTTATCCATAAGAATAAACCCTCTATAAAATGATAAATGCCTTTGAAGTATATTAATAGCCTATTTCTTCAAATATTTTCTCGTTTACAATTCTTCGGTACAGCACTTTTTCAGACACACCGAAAACTGGACAAACCGCCCGAGCTATAACCATTTTCAAACTATCTAATTCATAACAGTCATTTTCAACTCTTGATAAGTATTGCTTTATCTTAGAATCGTAATTTTTAATTTCTTGGAGTAGCCGCGGTTTTGGGATAAGTAGTCTACCTGCAAACTCATTTGCTTGTCGCTCAAACCAAATATATCCATCATTAGCCCTATTTGTTTGAAATTGAATCCATTCCTCAATAGAACTAAACCTTATTTTACTCATTTCCTCTTTGTGAAGAACAATGTGACCTACTTCATGAGCATAAGTAAAACGCAATCTATTTAAATAACGTCTATCTTCATATTGGTTTTTATCAACAAACATTGTTCTACAATCCGGTGAAATGAAGGCGTCAATATCTGCCAAAGCTAATAGGTTTTCCTTTAAATCAATATCGATTTTTAGTTCAATTTCAAGTATCATCTCCATATCAACGGGTAGCAGATCACTTGGTTTAACATGCTGTTCGCGAAAATCATCGGCTATTAATCTAATCTGTTCCCAACTAAGACATTTAACTTTTATATCCATTTACATCAGTTTTCCCTGATAATTTTAATTAACTCCTCCAAGTCTTTTTCAGTAGGTTTATCGCCCCTTAATGTTCTAAAGAAAATTGGAAGTTTTTGAATAATACTTTGATCTGATACCAATTCTTTTGGGATATGCCCTATTAGAGCTAAATCATGTAAAGTGTTCCAATCTTCAGAATTGATAGTAAAATTTAGCGTATCGGCAACAGCCAATAACACCTCTTTGCTTTTAGGGGGCGCTAGAGTTCCTTTCTCAATTTTACTCCAATTACTCGGATCAACATCTGTCAATCGACAGAACTCGCGAAGTGTTAATCCTAATTGTAGCCTTTTTTGTTTTACGAACACTCCAAATTCCTTCAACTTTCATCCTCCTTTTTATTTGTTGCTGTGGTAATATAATACCACAGCTATTAAAAAGCAAGAATTGTGTGGTTGTATTTTACCACAATATCTAAATCACACAGATATCACAAATATTGATAACATTTCTCGGATAAATAAGTATCATAAATAAAAGCATATAAACTCATAACTATCCGGCAAAAAAATTTCATCCTCATTTTTCATACAATCTTTTTACTATTGTTAAAATGCTCTGCGTTGTAACGTCGTGTCCGTCTTCACGAGGCACACCGATAAATCGGGGCGCCGTAGCGATCTGCCCGGACATTGCATCATCCAGTATAATTCTGTCAGCGCTCTCTGCGCTTATTATTGAAGTTTTGATCCGCAGCAGGAACTATTCGTTTTACTTAAAATCTTTACGCTTGCCGGTTGTGTAAACATTCAGGCAAATATTGATCCCTTTGGCGGTGGTAAACCATAAACCCTGGTTCAGGCCAAAGGCCCAGTCCACATGGATAAAACCGGTGTGGAAGCCGCTGCCAAAGGTCATTTCCAGGTGTTTCCAGCCGCCAAAGGACACCCCCGCCCGGAGCGGGAATCGGGGACTCTTGGTCACTTCAATCCCGGTGCTCCACTTCCAGGCGCCAAAGGAATAAAACCGGTCCTCAAACCCAACCACCAAATCCATAGCCAGCTGCATACCCTCATCAATCCATTTGGACATGCTGAAACGGGCCAGGCTGGGATAATTCATTACAAATACACTGGAATCGGACTTCGACCGATTACCACCGGGAAAAATATCACCAAACCCGGCTTTCCCGAAAAACTTGTCCATCCGGGCTTCCTTGACCTGGAACCAGTAGGCGTGGTTCCCGCCATCTCCGATAAATCCCTTATTCCCCATTAACCGTGAAATGATCGTACTTTTATTCCAGTTAATCCGGCCGAAAACATTTGTGACGGAAAATCCGAGCCGGTAGCCGTCAATTTCCTGGGTTGTAAGACCGATATCCATTGCAAAGCCACGCCCGCCAACGGATTGCTGAAACAGGTAATAACCTTCCCCTTCCATGTAATTTTTACCGGTACCAAAATTGGTCTTCACATAACCGTATGAGGAATCGGGATTCAATCCGAAATAACTAAAACCCTGCAGATATTTGAAGGACACCCCGAAAAACAGTTTTTTAATTGGAAAGGCAACAGAATAGGCATACTGATTTATGACCAGGAAATCTTCCCGGAAATCCAGGCTCATATTCTTGCCAATCGGATTACCATGTAAGAGAAATGTCACCAGGCCTTTGGGTAATCCAATATCGCCGATCATGATAAAATCCGAGGTAAAGGCTTTATTGTAGCGGGAAAAATTCAGATAAGGAATGGGAACATGTAAATCAGAAAATAGGCGCCAGCCATCGGCCGGAATTTCCTCCAGAAACTGCTCTTTCAGCAAACCATCATTAGCCTCCAGGTCTTTACCGTTATACTCGTTGTAGCTGCGCAGAGACAGTATATTATTCGTAAAGCTTGTACCGATTCCACCCCAGACCCGGTAGGATTTGTACTGTTCCTGAATAGCCAGGTTGGCGGGATTATAATCCACGGTAAACAGACCGCGGGCCATGACGCCATACGCCCCGGCCAAAGCCATCCCGCGGGGGTCCCGCCGGGTCTGTCCGATCAGAGATATGGTCATTCCCAGCAGGATGAATACAAAGACAATTATATGGATACGACGGTTTTGCATCCTATTTCCAATTAATGGATCCCGTTTTTTTTAAACTGTCGACCTCAACGCTGTCTTCCTCGGATTCCACCGGCCCAAACATGGTTCCGACTTCCAGTGTCATACTGAAAAGTGTTACAATTCTGATAATATCATTGTAGCCGATGTAAACAAAATCATCGGTTCCGTTGAAGTGAATCCGGGGACGGATATAATGGGTTTCGTCACTGACAATGATGTCAATCTTGGCCGAATCGATCACCGAACTCTGATAGACATAACCTGGCGTTCGGACCCGCTGATACTGATCCAGAACAGGCTCCGGTAATTCGATTGTTACCAATGTATCAATGACAACACTGATGTTCCCGGTGTCGGTGATTGCAAAAATCGTATCATTGATAAACTGATAACCGGAATCCAGACTGTCAGCATACAGCGGAAAATAATCATACGTTGAAATCAGAATATCCACCCGGCCGGACAGCGGAAAATCATTCGTTATTTCGGAGATAATTGCTGCTTCGATCAAGCCGCTTTGGAGCCGCTGCCGGGTCTCGGCGTCCATAGGGGAAAGTTTCGACGATGACACCGGGATAAAGGTCATATCGTTGATCTGCATGACAAAGGGAACGATCACCTCATAACTGCCCCAGAAGGATTTATTGACCTGCAACCGGGAGGTATCATTAGACGGAATTGCGGCTTCACCGAAAACCATCATCGAATCCGGCACCAGGTTAAAAATCGGGGCAATATCAATCTCCATATCAGACCGCACCACCGGTTCTGCATCACTGGCTTTATAAATGGTCTCATGGGCTGAAATTAATTCCGGGGCCTGGTTTTCTTTATACCCGATAATATTGAGCTCCAGGTTTGTTTGGGCCTGAATTTCATTATACAGGTGTAGCTTCAACAGGACTTCGCCAAAATTCACATCGCCAAAACCGGCCGGAATATCACTGATGGCAATCGGCGGAATAGCGAAAGATTCGTTAAAAAATCCAACAATTTCCTTGAATTTCATAATTGCAATATTCAGCGAAAAATCCAGTATACCGCCTCCGAAATCAAGGGGAATTGTCGACACTGTATCACCGTCATCGGGTAAAATCGTGATCGTGGTAACAACCAGAATTGAATCGACAATAGTTGTTGGATCAACGTTTCGCAAAGTATCTAAGTCCAGGCGTTCCGAACCCTGGGAAACCTCTCCGGTATTGAGTATCGCATCGATTGTCAATGGCCCCGATTCTCCGTAGAAATTATAAAAAACCAGTTCCATATTCATATTGATAGGCAGGGTATTTTCAATTCGCCAACTGATCAAATTGGTATCCGGGCTTAACGTGTAAGTTTCTCCGAGTATTCCCTTGAAAATTGTGTTATTTGATTCCGGCAGTTTCTGGGCGGTTTGGGTTTCAATGGGTTCCGGCTTTCCCGTAAAACTCTCGATTTCATTGAGGCTGACATTCACGGTCAGAGTCATATAGGGATCGGTATTGGCCGGAATTACCAGGGGCGCCCCATTAGTACCGGCCAGAATTGCCGTTATTGAGACAGCGATGGAATCCTGAAAATGTTTCCCCTGCAAATCACTGCTGCTGGATCGGGTTTCGCCGGCAGGAATCGTTTCATAAAAGGATTCGGCGATGATCGATCCATCCTTGTTTTTCATCTGGATCACGACAGAATCCAGGTCCATCAGCATTTCATTCTCCACAATGGTGGCAAACTCACCATCCCCGATCGTCAGGTAGTCCACCCGTTCAAAATAGGGAATTTCATTTTTGTCAAATATCTGGTACGGCATTTCCTGATCAATCAGTGGTGTACGCGGGATTGCCGGAGTAGTGAATTCATTAGCCTGCGGTAGAGAGATGCCGGCAAGGGTCGCCAGGCGAAGTTTTTGAGAGAATGTAATTTCTACCGGATTACTGGCCTGATCCATACCGCCAAAATCCTGTTGAAAAGCGACGTTCGTTGCGGTGGGAATCACGAAAATATCCTCAGTCAGCGTCACTGTATCCAGCAACCCTTCGAATTTAAAATACAGGGAATCCGACAGGCTATCGCCAAAAATGCCGTTAGTAGAATCCTGTAAGTCACCTAGTGGTAACGATACATCTGTCAGCGGCAGATTCAGTGTCTGATAGAAGATTGGCATTTCCGGAGCTTGAAACGGATCGTACGTACAGCTCAGAGACAACCATATCAGTGAAAAAATCACCAGTGTAAGGCTAGTTCTGTATCTAAATGGAATTCGAAATTTTGTCACGAAGCATTGATCCCGGGAAATCCGCTGTCCCTGCAGATATCGGTTGTTATTTTGTTTTATGTTTTCCGGTAAAGTACGAACCCAGAGAAAAATGGAACCCCTGGGCAGTATGCAGCCAGATTCCGCGATGGAATCCAATCGCCCAGTCCAGGTGAGCAAAACCAAGATGCAAGCCGCTACCGAGATTGACTTCCCAGCCACTGATATCGCCGACGGCAAGACCGAAACGGAAGGGGATTTTGGGAAGATAGGTATATTCCATACCCATTGACAGGCGCCATCCCTGGTTATAATTAAACCGGTCCCTGAAACTGGTGGAAAAATCCATCGCAACCAGCAAATCATCTTTCATCTGTTTGGCCATTCCAAAACGCAAAACAAGGGGCAGTTTGGTGGTAAATGTACTGGAATCATCTTCGATAATTTCGCGGCTGCTGTAGAAAAAATCACTGTAAGCGCTGTCTCCGTCGAACAGTTGATCGGCGGCGATATCCCGTAATTCAAACTGGTAATGATAGCTTTCCCCATCGAAGGGAAGATCCAGGTCTGAGTTTTTGAATACACCGGTTTTGACCTGATTTCCCATTAACTTCAGAATTGAATTGCCCATACCTTCGGAAAACAACGTCGGGCTGTTCCATTTGATCAGACCGGCAATATTCTGTACACAAAATCCGATATCCAGGCCGCTTTTATCCCGGTACGTCAAACCGATATCAACCCCTACTCCCCGGCCGGCACCGGACTGCCGAAAGAGATAATCTCCCGCGCCAGTCAGGACAAAGGCAGCAGTGTCCACCATAATTGTTCCGCTACTCTGTCCGGGCGCCAGTCCGTAATATCCCAGTCCCTGGTAATATTTCAATGAAAAACCAAACGCAAGATTATCGTAGGGAATTCCCATGGAATAGGCATATTCAACGGCAGTCATCGCATCAATCCGCAGATCGGTTTTGTATTCGACGCCCTTTTCCCAGTTCCCGAATATCACATCCAGGGCCGGCTTGGAAACATAGTAATCCGTTGTATAAATGATGTTCGTGGTAAACGCTTTATTCCCTTTGGAAAAATTGATAATCGGCATCGGGACATTGATGCTGCTGTTTGTCCTCCACCCTTCATCAGGCAGATCCTTGATAAATTCTTGCTGCAGTTCACCACCGTTGGCGGTTAAATCCTTGCCCCCGTACTTTGATGAAGTCAGCAGGGAATAAAAATTATTTGTCAACTGCCAGTCAATCCCGCCCAGGTAAAAATAGCTGTTATACGCGGCCGGAAACGCCAGGTTAGCGGGATTACTGCTGACACTGAAAACGCCTTCGGGAATCGCCGTAAACGCGCCACCCAGTGCCACCGCCCTCGGGTGTGACAGACTCTGGCCGGATAGCGAGCTTGCGATTAGTGCTATCACTATCGCAAGCCTTGTGAGGTACCGATGCTCTCTCCACATTTTTGAATAAGTCATCTGCATATACTATCCGGTTGTATCCGTCGTGTCCGTTACTGTTTGATTCAACACCGAAGGATCAAACAGCAAATTTAAGTAACTTTTAATTTCAATCCGGTAATCACTCTGTAAAAATACCTGGCTGGTATCGGGATTCAGCAAATGAAATTTGGGCAGAAAATAACAGGTATCGGCAATCAGGGCTAATGCGCTGGAATCGGCAAAATATACCTGGTTGTTCCAGCCGGCGGAAACCAGGGAATCATCCTGCATGGTCGCCAAGGGCAGCTCAACAACCGCCAGCGTATCGATAATGACCCGGTTTGTATCCGTACTGATATAATAAAGCGTGTCATTAATATATTCAAAACCGGTATAATTACCAGCCTCGGTGGAGTCCGCCGGAAAAAACCGATTGTTTCCAATTAAGAGCAATAACGAACCGCGAAAAGGTGTCCGGTTCGTTATGCTGATATCCAGCTGAGCGCCATTCTGGGACCGGCTGATATTTGAGCGGGTCAGACTGTCGCTAATGAAAAACCGGGTTGGATTCGCGGCGGCCAGCTGCATCTCTGCCGGCAATGTGATTAATAACGGCGCGGATAGCTGATAACCAACTGTAATTTTATCGCTGATACTGCTGCCGTCATATTCCGCCAACGGCCGGGCCGCTTCAACATAAAACGTGATACTGTCCGGTAAAACTGCCATGACAGACGCGAGATCAAGTCGATAGTCTGTTCCGTTTATTGCAAACGCAGAGTCCATGGTTACATCGGTCCTGAACTGGTTTTTACCGGAAATGGTAATATGAATTGAATCGTAGTCGCCAATATCCCGAAGTGTGAAATCAGCATTGGCATTGTCAAAAAGGATACTGTCGGCGCCGTCCGGACTGCTAAGGAATTCCTGCCCGGTCAGGTATCTTGATGCAATCGATCGACCATAAAAGGAATCCAGGTTCAGGGTTCCTATCTCGAACTGGACTGTCAGGTTCTGAGATAATGCTTCCCGAAGTGTATCCCGGATCATCAGCGTCAGCCCGAATTCCAGGGAATCAATAAAGGATGTCCGGTTTTTGCTGAATAGTGAATCATCGGCAAAACTCATCGTCAATTCTGCGTTTAAGCTGTCGGTCGCCAGGTGCAGGGTGTCAATCCAGATCGTATCGGTATCGGCATTTTTAAAGTTGCGGGCGATAACCTCAATATCCAGATCATTACCAAGGATACCGGAGAGTACGGCTGAAATCCGGGCGGCATTAATTCCTGACGCATTATCGGAATTCAAAGCCCCATTTATGATATAACAATTACGAGTACTGATTTTTCCCAGTGCTTTGGTCCGATAAATCGGAGCAATATCGTTTACCCCGGCTTCGATGGATGCCGCCAGGTTAATCTGTTTTTCGATAATTATACCCGGTATTTTCCAGTTGTTTCCAGAATCCGAGAGCACCTGTCCCGGTATATTTACTGCAAAATAGGACATCCTATGATAGCTGGTGTCTGCAAATATTGGATTATTCCGGCCGGATGTGGAATCATATACCAAATCCTGAAAGAAATAATCCTTCTTCAGCAATGGGATAATCAGTTGGGAATTCCAGCGTTCGGGTAAACGCGGCAAGGTCGGGACTTTAAATTCACAACCCATCATCCACCACAACAGCAGCAGAAGTAAGTATATGCCGGTTTTTCGTTTCACATTAATCCATCAAAAATGGTATCAATGAAAATAATATTAAGTACCTTCGCTGTAATCTGTCTGATACCGAATCTGTTCCTCGGTCAGTTTATCAATACCGATGTTCATCGTTTTCAGTTTCAGGGCCGCAATTTCCTGGTCCTGTTCTTTAGAAATATCATATACCTTGTTTACAAGGTCTGATTTATTTTCAGCCAGAAACTTCATGGCCATAAACTGATTTGCAAAGGACATATCCATCACTTCCGACGGATGCCCTTCAGCCGCTACCAGATTTACCAAACGGCCTTCACCAAGAATATAAATTCGTTTACCGTTTTTCATAGTATACTGCACGCAGTTGGGACGAATCTCTTTTTTAGATACGGTGATCGATTCCAAATCCTTTAAATTGATTTCGCAGTCATAATGACCTGTATTGCAGACAATCGCACCATCTTTCATCATTTCAAAATGACGCTTGACGATCACATCTTTCATTCCCGTGGCGGTAATAAAAATATCGCCAATGGCGGCGCATTCATCCATAGGCATGACCCTGTACCCATCCAATGTTGCTTTTAATGCCGCAGTGGGTTTGATCTCGGTACAGATCACATTCGCACCCTGTCCGTCCGCCCGCATGGCGCAGCCCTTGCCGCAGTGACCGTAACCGGCGACAACCATAGTTTTCCCGGCAATCAATACCGAGGTTGCCCGTAAAATGCCATCCATAGAGGACTGTCCCGTTCCGTAAATATTGTCAAAATCCCATTTCGTTTCGGCGTCGTTTACAGCGACTACAGGATAGAGCAGTTTGCCATCGGCAGCCATGGCACGCAGACGATGAATACCGGTTGTAGTTTCTTCAGAACCGCCGATAATTTTCGCGGCCATACTCTGATATTTATTATGTACCGTAAAAATAAGATCGGCACCGTCATCCAGGGTCAACGTTGGCTCCTGAATCAAGGTTTGATCGATACACCAATAGAATTCTTTTGTTGACAATCCATGCCAGGCCCAGATCGGGACGCCTTCCGCATACAACGCTGCCGCAACATCGTCCTGGGTGCTGAGCGGATTACAACCACTCCAGGCAACCCGGGCGCCGGCTGCAATCAATGTGCGGATTAGCACGGCTGTCTCTTTGGTAACGTGCAGGCAACCACTGATGCGCATTCCGGCCAGGGGTTTTGTTTTTGCAAATTTTTCACGCAGGGTCATCATTACCGGCATATGGGCTTCCGCCCATTCAATTTTCAAACGACCTGCATCGGCCATCTTTATATCTTTAATTTTACCTTCCATTATTTAACTCCAAAATAGGTTTTCAATTCATCGACTTTATCGGTCTTTTCCCAGGTAAACTCCTCTTCACTGCGTCCAAAATGACCATAGGCGGAGGTCTTTGCAAAAATAGGCCGCTTCAATTGCAAATGCTTTATCAGGTCAGCTGGTTTTAAAGGAAACACTGCGCGAATCGCATCGGCAAGTTTATTCTCGTCTACCGTTCCGGTATCAAAGGTATTGGCATATACGGAAACCGGATCGGCGACACCGATGGAATAGGCCAGTTGAACTTCACACCGGCGGGCCAGTTTTGCCGCGACAATATTTTTTGCAATATAGCGGGCCATGTAGGACGCTGAGCGATCAACCTTGGAGGCGTCCTTTCCGGAAAACGCGCCACCACCGTGACGTCCCATGCCACCGTATGTGTCTACGATAATTTTCCGGCCGGTAACGCCGGCATCGGCTTCCGGACCACCCACCGTAAAAATGCCGGTAGCGTTGATGTAAAACTTCGTTTCCGGAGTCAGGTATTTTTCACACACCGGGATTACTACATGTTTTTTAATACTGCTGACGATTTCATCATGGGGCACTTCCGGATTATGATGGACGGCTACGACCACATTGGTTACAGACTTTGGTTCACCATCGATATACTCCACAGTAACCTGAGATTTACCATCCGGACGGACCCAGTTCAGGATACCTTTTTTCCGAACTTCCGCCAAACGCATGGTAAGCTTATTTGCCAGTGTAATGGGTAACGGCATCAATTCAGGGGTTTCATCGCAGGCATAGCCAAACATCATTCCCTGGTCACCGGCACCCTGCTCGTGTTTGTCGGTTTCATCCACACCCAGAGCAATATTTTCACTCTGTTCATGGATTGACGTGACAACCGCACAGCTGGTTGCATCCAGCCCAAAATCCGGATTGGTATAGCCAATTTTCACAAGGGTGTTCCGGACAATCCGGGGAATATCCACATAACCACGGGTAGATATCTCACCCACGACCATAACCAGGCCGGTTGTAGTCAAGGTTTCACAGGCAACCCGGCTTTCCGGATCAACAGTCAATAACGCATCTAATACCGAATCGGAAACGGCATCACAAATTTTATCCGGATGTCCTTCGGTCACAGATTCTGAGGTAAAGTGATATTTTTTCATTATTCATTTCTCCAAATTTTACTATACAAACATACGCTTCTGCGTCTATAAAATCAACCTAAATCATGCTGTATTTTGTCACCGACATCGATGCTCAAACCCTGGCCAGTTACAAAGGCATCCTGACCGATCAGCGAATTTTTCAGGATCGCCGTTTGAATCACCGAAGATTCATCAATAATTGTATCTTCAATGATGGACCGTGCTATTGTGGTTTTATCGGCGATGCTGACATTGGGCCCGATCACGCTGTTTTCTATGCGAACATCCTGCCCGATATAGACCGGTGGTAAAATAACCGTTTTCTCGAAAGAATACGCTTGCTGCCCGATTGTTTTCAGCAGTATCCGGTTTGTTTCCAGCAATGTCTCCCGGGTCCCGCAATCATAACAGGCGTTAATTGCCTCAACCGTCATCTCCTGTTGCCAGTCAAGCATCACCTGCAGCGCATCGGTCAGCTGGTATTCATTCTTCGTTGTAATATTATGATCCACGATATACTGGATAGCATTTTTCAGGATAGCTTCATGCTGAAGTAAATAAATCCCGGCAATGGCCAGATTTCCGATATACTCCCGGGGTTTTTCCACCAGCCGTTTAACGATATCGCCATCTAATTCCACAATGCCAAAGCGGCGCGGATCTGCAACCTCCATAACGCCGATGATATTTTTTTTGCTTTTGATAAAATGGTCAAAATCCAGATCGAGAATGGTGTCACCCAGAATTATCAGAACCGGCTCATCGATATCATTCAGTCCCATTCCGACGGCATGGCCGAGCCCTTTGCGTTCTTTTTGTTCAACAAATCTCACATCCACCGGGTAGTGTTTTTTTACATAATCAGTAACCATATCTCCTTTATAGCCGACGATTAATACAATTTCGTCAATTCCGGACTGAATTAATTTATCCAGAATATGACCGATAATCGGTTTGCCGGCAACAGGCAGGAGGACTTTGGGCCGGGTCAATGTCAGGGGTTGCAGCCGCTTTCCGATTCCAGCGGCCGGAATTACTGCTTTCATGTCATCACTCTACTGTTATTCAAAGTCTTTCTTAAGATATTGCTCGATGGTCGATATTTGTGATTTTTTACGAATTTTTGCAGCCAGCTTCTTTTCAAAATCCCGGGCCGAATTTTTTCCCATGAATTTCAACAGATGGTTCATGGCAATCACTTCCGCAATAACGGTAATATTTTTCCCGGGATAGATTGGTAATTTAACAATCGGTGTATCCACCTCAAGTATGCTGACATGTTTATCCACAGCGCCTATCCGCTCGTAGTTTTCATTGTCGTCCCATTCCACCAGCTCAACCTGGACTTCGACCCGCTTCTGCTGACGGATGGCCTGGATTCCGAACAGGTTCCGGATATCGACGATCCCAAGGCCCCGGACTTCCATGTGATGTTCCAGAAATTCATTGCTGGTCCCGATAATGACGTTGTCAGCCCGCCGGATAATTTTCACGATATCATCAGCGACGAGACGGTGTCCCCGTTCAACGAGATCCAGAGCGACTTCACTCTTTCCGATACCGCTGCGTCCGGTCAGCAGCAAACCGACGCCAAAGACATCAACCAGCGAACCATGGACGATCGTTGACGGTGCCAGGTTCCAGTCCAGGTAATCCATTAAACGACCCACCAGATTACTGGTCAGCATCGGTGTTGACAAAAGGGCTATCTTACTTTCACGGGCAATTTCCAGAGAAAATTCCGGTGGTTTGGCTCCATGAGCAAAGATGATGGCCGGTGTGCCCGAAGTAAATAATTTTTTCAAAATCTTCTGCCGTTCATTATCCGACAGAGTCCGGAAGTACATATTTTCCTTGCGACCGATGATCTGTATCCGCGATTTATCGAAATATTTCCAGAATCCGGTCAGTTCCAGCCCCGGCCGATTCAATTTTGAGGACGTTACGACCCGATCAAAGCCAACGGTTTCAGTAAAACGTTTCAGTTTGAAAACCTTACGGTTGTCCTTATACAATTTCCCAACTGTCAGTGGTTCTTGCATTAGTGTGAATACCTCTTTTCTTTAAATTTTTTCAACTGGCGTTCTATATTATCAACAGCCCGATCGATCGATTTAATAATATCATCACTGAACTCCGAACAAACAAGGTCTTTACCGGAAACATGAATGGATATCTCAGCCTTCTCACCCTCTTTTGATTTTTCAAGGATTACCTTGCAGGATGTAATCAGATGATCAAATATTCCCAGCTTTTGCATTTCATCGTTTACGTACTCTCTGACTTTTGGACTGGCATCATAATGTCTCGATGTGATTTCAATGTTCATAAAAACTCCTTGTGATAATGTTAATCCCCATGAGGGTGTGCTTGTCTGTATACCTCTTTCATTTTTTCAATTCGGATATGCGTATACAATTGCGTTGTTGATAAACTGTTATGGCCCAGCAGGTCTTTCACAGCGTTCAGATCGGCCCCCCGATCCAGCAGATGTGAGGCAAACGAATGCCGCAAAACGTGAGGACTTAGGTGCTTTTGACCGGAGATTGTTTGCAACAGCCTGGTAACCATCTTTTGCACTGTCGGCCGTGATATTCGCCGGTTTCGATTGCTGATAAACAAGGCGTCCTCAAGATTGACCCGGCCAAAGTCCTGCCGGCGTCGGTGCAGATAGCGTTGAACGGCCTGCTCTGCCTTTTTCCCAAAAGGGACAAAGCGTTCTTTTGCTCCTTTTCCAAATACACGAATAGTCATTTGATAAAAAAGAACATCACCTAAATTCAATCCGATCAGTTCACCCAATCGGATACCGGTACTGTAAAACAATTCCAGAATTGCCTTGTTCCGAACCGGTACGAATTCATCATCGGGTATTTCACTGATCAGCTGGGCAATCTGTTCTTCCGATAAAACGATAGGCAGTTTTTTTGTTGTCTTGGGCGATTTTACCAGGGCAACCGGATTGGCGGTAATCGTTCCCTGCCGAACATGAAATTTAAAAAAGGCTTTCAGGGAGGCCAGTTTACGGGTAATGGATGTCATTGCCAGCCCTGATTCCGACAGCATTCCCAGGTAATGGCGCACACCCAACTTGTTTACCGTGCGCACATCCATCGGGACGACATTTGTATATTCGGAATAGAAAGCGGCAAATTGGTGCATATCCCGATCGTAAGCTTCAATTGTATGCTTGGAATACCCGCGTTCCTGCTTCAGATAGTTAATAAACTGTTGAATTAAATCATCCACTGTATTTTAAACCATCTGTTTCTGTAATAGTTCTGTAATTTCCATAAAATCCTTTGCCAAAGGAGCCACGATCTCAATCTCTTTATTGAAAAACGGGTGCCTGAACCGAATACAATACGCATGCAGCATTTGTCGCTCCGCCCCGGCTATGACCTGATTGCCCAGATCCAAATACTTTTTCTCAAATGAACTGAACGACCGCTTCCCGCCGCCATAGGTTTTATCGCCGACAACCGGGTGTCCGATTGACAACATATGCACCCGGATTTGATGAGTTCGCCCGGTCTCAATAATCACTTTCACATGGGAGATGATTTTATAGGATTCAATTAATTCATACCGGCTTCGGGAAAATTTTCCCGTATCACTGACAGCAACTTTTTTACGATTACGGGAATCCCGTCCCAATGCCGCTTCAATAACTCCACTTTCAGGAAAAGGTACACCCCATACCAGTGCCCGGTATTCTTTGTAAATCCGGCGATCGG
Source organism: bacterium (assembly GCA_018824205.1). Classification (GTDB taxonomy): domain Bacteria; phylum Fidelibacterota; class UBA2242; order UBA2242; family UBA2242; genus B118-G9. Next base: position 14,104 of record JAHJGX010000086.1, on the reverse strand, counting down.
AAAACAGTTTTCCAAGTTTCCAATGCGCTTCATCGGTTTTTGCCACGATCAGAACACCACTTGTGTCCTTATCCAGACGATGTACCAATCCCGGACGCATTTTTCCGCCAACGGAGCTCAGATGTTCCGTGTAATTAAGTAAACCACTGACCAGCGTTCCCTGAAAATTGCCCGCCCCGGGATGTACAACCAACCCTCTGGGTTTATTGACAGCCAGGTAATAATCGTCCTCATAAACGAGCGTCAGCGGCATTTTCTCGGGCAGCACATCCAGCGCTTGCGGCGGCGGAATTTTTACGGTAACGGTATCATAGTTTTTCAGTCGATGGCTGGGCTTGGTTTGGCCGCCATTTACCTGTATTTCACCACTTAGTATCAGGTCATGAATTTTGGAGCGGGAAAGATTTTTTACTTTTCCGGCAAGAAACACATCCAGGCGAATATCCTGATCGTCATGTACCTGGATCATCAGCTCGTTTTTTAATAGTAAATCAATCATTGATAAAAAACAGCGCTTTTCCAAAGGAATCTTCGATAATTATTTGATTAATAAAAATGCTCCTCATTATTTCTGAGCACCGTTAAAGTCATTGGGTTACGAATTTGAGAGAATAAAGCAGATGTAACAAATGCTGATGGTCTATCCTTGCATTGGTATTTTTATCTGAAAATCCTGTTCACACTATAAAATACAAAATCCATCCGTGACTTTCCACAGCGATTCAGATTATTTTGCTGAATGGGGAATAATAGTCGTGCTGACCGGCTTATTTTTTATTTTTGGTTTTACATCTGACGCAATGCTGTGTGTGAGGAACCTCTTCGAGCCGTTCTTTGGGAATCAGCTCACCGCATTCGATACAGACACCGAACTCACAATTTTTTATGCGTTCAAGAGCGTTATTCATGTGAGACAGTAATTTATTTTCACGGGACAGCCACAGAAAGGCTTTTTCACGTTCCTGGGAGTCAGTACCCACATCGGCCATGTGATAGGCATAGGTCGAATCCAAAGTCGAGTTGCTCTGCAGGGCATCATCATTCATAGCAATGGATTCCAGACGCTTGATCTCCTTGAGGCTTTCTTCACGTTTTTTAAGAATCAGATTTCTAAAATATTCGATGTCCTCAGGACTCCATAATTTCTTTGATGTTTTTGCTTCCATTGTTTGTTTCTCCTAACGAAATTTACTGAACACGGGTGACAGAAACACGAACTTTATTACCATCGATCGTAAATTCCCGATCAATTTCCCCGGAAGAAAATTGAAATTCCAGATCGGTAGAGAGTGTTTCCCGCTTAAAATATTCGTTAAATTGATTAATTGCATTGTTAATTTTTTTAGTGGTTTCACACCTGACAAAAATCCGGTCTTCGACCTTAAAGTCGGCATCTTTGCGCATGGTCTGTACCTGACGGATCAGGTCCCGAACATAACCCTCATTAATCAGATCCTCAGTCAGTACCGTATCGACTGCGACCGTATAGTCGCCTTCAAATCCGACGGAAAAGCCATCGGTATCCTGTCGTTCAATCAGCAGATCTTCGGCTGTCAGGAGTACCTTGTTTTCATTTAACTGTATCTCAACAGTCCCGCCTTTTTCAATTTTCCGGGCCATTTCAACAGCAGAGCGTTTCGCAATAGCAAAGCGGATTTCTCCCAGGGCTTTACCGTATTTGACGCCCAGAGTGGCAAAATTCGGTTTGACTACGTACGTCGCCAGAGCGCTGTCATCATTAATGAACTCGACCGTTTTAATATTCAGTTCTTCAAGTATTTGGTCCGACAGATCGGCTAAGGAATCTGCAGAAACATCAGCCGGCAGTTTAATCAGTACTTTTTGAAGCGGTTGGCGAACTTTAAGATTCGACTTATTTCTGGCAGCCCGGCCCATGCCGACAATTTTAATTATTGTATCGGTGCGGGCAATCAGCGCTGCATCGATCTGAGCATCGTTACATACCGGAAATTCATTGAGATGAATACTGATCGGCGCTTCCGGTTCCAGTGATCGGACCAGATTCTGGTAAATTTTATCTGTGACAAACGGAATAACCGGCGCCAGAATCTGAATCAGGCTTTTCAGTGCCGTATACAGCGTCTGGTAAGCGCCCCATTTATCGGAATCGTCCTCAGATTTCCAGAAACGGCGACGGCTGCGGCGGATATACCAGTTGGACAACACCTCCAGAAATTCATCCACCAGTTTCATCGCCCGGCCGGGTGCGTAATTATCGAACTTATCCCGGACTTCTCTGATCAGCAGGTTCAACCGGGCAAGCAGCCAGCGATCCAGTTCGGACAATCGATTATAGTCCACTTTATGGTTGTCGGGAGCGTATTTATCCAGCTCCGCATAGGTGGCAAAAAAGGAATAGGAATTCCACAATGTGATCATCTGCTTGCGGATATCTTTCGCAAGAGTATATCCGAAATTCAAATTATTGACCGGATTGTGATCAACATACATCCAGCGCATCACATCGACGCCCATCTTTTCGGCCGCATCATCAAACCAGATGGCATTGCCGGCGCTTTTATGCATATCATCCCCTTTTTCATCCTTGACCAGGGCATATCCCAGAATTGTCTGAAAGGGTTCTTTGTTTTCCAGCACCGTGCTCATAGCCAGCAGCGAATAAAACCAGTTGCGAAACTGTCCGGGCAGACTCTCACAAATGAACTCCGCCGGAAACCACTCTTTCCAGTAATCGTGGTCTGTCGTGTAATGCAAAGTTGAATAAGGAACGATTCCGGCGTCCAGCCAGGGATTACCCACATCTTCGACGCGGGAAACCGTAGCACCGCATTTCTCGCATTTAATTTTTACCGCATCCACCCAGGGCCGGTGCGGAGAATTTCCTTCAAACTCTTCCCAGCCTTCGACAGCCCGCTCTTTGAGTTCTTCTTTGCTGCCGATTACGGTAAGTTCGCCACAGGATTTACACTCAAATATTGGTAAAGCAAGTCCCCAGTAGCGTTTCTTGGAAATCATCCAGTCATGCATATTTTTCAGCCAGTCCAGCTCGTGCTGCAGACCGTACTCGGGAATCCAGCGGATCTTGCGGGTCACATCCATCATCGTCTGACGGACGCCATCCATGGCAATAAACCATTCATCCACCAGGCGGAAAACCAGTTCGGTACCGTGCCGCCAGCAGATCGGGTAACGGTGGGTATACTGATCAACCCGGTATTTAAAACCCTTTTCATCGAGATTTTTAAAAATATCTTTGTTAATGTCGATGACATTGCGGCCGGACAACCAGTCAAATCCATCGATGTAATTACCAAATTCATCAAGCGGCGCAATAACACTCAGATCATATTGTTTACTTAATTCGTGGTCTTCCTGTCCGCAGCCGGGCGCAATGTGCACAATCCCGGTCCCCTCGTCTTCACTGATTTCTTCCCAGGCAATGACCACATGTTTCACATCTGTCTGGACAGGCAATTCATCGAAGAGGCCTTTGTATGTCCAACCCAGCATTTCTTTCCCGGATATTGTGCCCAGGACGGTAAAATCACCATTGATGACCTCGTTCTGACGACCTTCAATCAGGTAGTAAATATCGTCGCCCTGTTTCACCTGAACGTACGACTTATCCGGATGAACGGCTGCGGCGGTATTGGAGGTCAACGTCCAGGGAGTCGTGGTCCAGACCAGCAGGTATTCATTTTCACGGCCATCAATCGGAAAGCGCACCGTAATACTCGCGTGGGTCATTTCCCGGTAGCCTTCCGTGGCAATCTCATGTTCCGAAAGCGCCGCCCCGCAACGGGTACACCAGGGCATCACATCGTGACCTTTATAGATCCAGCCCTTTTCATGGCATTTCTTCAGAAACAGCCAGATGGTATAATTATTTTCATCGGACATGGTGTAATAGGAATTGTCCCAGTCCATCCAGAAACCCAGGCGAATCGATTGCTCAGTCTGGATTTTAGAATATTTATAGACCCGCTCTTTGCATTTATTGACAAATTTTTCAATACCGTATTCTTCAATATCGGTCTTTGATTTGAAACCCAGTTCCTTTTCGACTTCCACTTCCACCCAAAGTCCCTGACAATCAAAACCGTTCTGATACCGGGTCCGGAAACCGTTCATCGCTTTATACCGCTGAAATACATCTTTGTAGGTCCGGCCCCAGGCGTGATGCACACCCATCGGATTATTGGCCGTAATCGGTCCGTCGATAAATGACCATTTCGGACCGCTGGCATTCTTATCAACCAACCGTTTAAAAATCTGGTCCTTTTCCCAGAAATCCAGCATTTCATGTTCAAGGGCGATAAAATCGACAGATGCAGGAACCTTCTTAATCACCGGTTCAGACCTCCTTACAGGTATTAACGAAACAATTCATTTCAAATAAGAGGGGTAGTTTAATCATTTCCGTAAAAAGTTCAAGGGTAATATTTTTCCAGCAACAATAAATAACGTTCTTTTAATGCCGGTGACGGATTAATGAATATCCGAAACATCCCCAAAGAGCGTCCTGAGCGTGATGGATCTGGATTGACCATATCCTTGCAGATTGTAAATCCTTGTCTCGCCAATAAGTCCTGATTTCGCTTCCATCACTCCTTCTATTTAAACGGTGAAATTTAGACCGGGAGCCTCACAAAAACAACCAAAATGCCGAGCACAATCAGCCTGTAAAGCAAAATAGGCTTCCCAAACAGGAAGCCTATTTAACAGATATGTTCCTTTTGATTATTCTTCGATTTTCAGCGTCACAAAGAAGGTATTTTCCTTCCGCTTCACCAGTACCAGGATGTATTCGCCGGCGGATTCTTTCAAAGCCTTATTATAATCGTCAAGATTTTTAATCTTCTGGTCACCAATTCTTTGGATCAGATCTCCTGCCCGAATTGCTTTGCCGGCTTCACTGTCTCCTTCAACGGCTGTGACTAAGACGCCATCTTCATCAGAATCAACGCCATACTGCCGGGCCAGGTTCGGAGACAGCTCTTCAACCGTAAGCCCCAGTTTCGTTGTACTGTCTGCTGTACCCGAAGATTGACCGGCCATATTTCCAGGCATCTCTTCCAGTTTCACCTTAATTGTCCTTAGCTTTTTTCCTCTGACAATAACTACTTCTTTTTCTTTGCCGACTTCTGAACTGGAAACCAGAATCTGGAGATGGCTGACATTTTTCACCTTTTCCCCGTCAAATTCAATAATCACATCACCGATTTCAATACCGGCTTTTTCAGCGGGACCATCTTTGACCACCCCGCCAATCAGAACACCGTTACGGTTTTCAATTTTCATCGCTTTGGCCGTTCTGTCATCGACAGTCTGTATATTAACACCCAGCCAGGCCCGAATGACTTTCCCATGCTCAATTAAATCGCTCAGGACTTTTTTCGCCAGGTTTACCGGAATAGCAAAACCGATTCCCAGGTTTCCGGAGCCGCCGCTGGTCGCAATAGCCGTGTTTATGCCGATCAGTTCACCCCGAATATTCACCAACGCACCACCGCTGTTGCCGGGATTGATCGCTGCGTCGGTCTGGATAAAACTCTGATAAATATCACTGTCTAATATATTGCTGCGGCCTTTGGCGCTGACAATACCCGCCGTGACCGTGTGATCCAGGTTATCAGAAAAAGGAGACCCGATCGCCAGGACCCATTCCCCGATTCTCAACGCATCGGAATCGCCAAGAACAATCGGCGTTAAATCATCGGCTTTAATCTTGATCACCGCCAGATCACTTTTGGGATCGGTTCCGACAATTTCCGCTTTATATTCACGGTTATCGATCAGGCGAACCATGATTTCCTCGCCCTGTTCCACGACATGATTGTTAGTAAGAATATACCCTTTTTTATCGACGATTACACCGGAACCCAGTGCAGTTGCCCTGCGCTCGGTCTGCGGCGGAACCCCGAAAAAACGATAAAACATATCGTCGTCGAACCCGGGAAACATCTGGTTACCGCGAAGTTTCAAGACCTTGGTCGTTGTAATAGTAACGACTGAAGGATTGACATTTTCCGCAATGTGTACAAAGGCTTCGTTCAGGTCAACAATGGAAGGCAGCCGGGTATCTTCAGCAGACAAATAAGAGGCTTGTCGAAATACCGGGGTTGGCGATTCTTTCTGAGTGTTTTCATACAACACAACCCGTTCCGGTAATTTATTAAAAATCACCTGGCCGATAATGATACCAACCAGGATCAATAGGACTGAGCCGCTTATCAGTGATAGTCGTTTTCGATTCATTTTAAAATTTCTCCTGTCAATTTTCTAACCGTTTAACTATATGACAAAGTGAAAGTTTCAAATTTTATTGGTGTTTGATTGATGTTTTGTCAAAAAGTTATTATGACCAATTGCTCCAACAATACAATCCCGAGACAAATTATAACTCAGCGCAAGCGTGTTACCTGAAATCCAAGTCATTCTGCTGAATTGATAAATCATCTGACACTTTTATAAAACCATTTGGTTCTTTAAAATAATCACCTGGCAATATTTGTAAGTCATTTGATAAAGAAGATAAACCGAATAATTCATTGTTCAAGCCATTTATACACTTTCCCAAACCATTTGGAAATATTTCAAAACCATTTTACTGTTTGGGTAAGTCATCTGGCAACATTATAAAACCATTTAAACATTTTGAATAATCATTTGGTAAAACTTATATGTTACCTGACAAATTTGAATAATGGTCAGATGATATAAATTTTGGTGAATTTAAACAATTTACAGAGATAATAGAAAGGGCTGACATGTGGGAAATGCCAGCCCTTAGTTTGCCCCCACTGTTAATGAGAAAGCCGGGAAGGTTTTTTGGTGTTTGGGGCTTCTTCAAAAACCTTTTCCCTCTTACTCATTATTTCAAATAAACATAGTGCTACACGCCGGGCATTTATTAAAATATCATGCCTTAGTTAAGTGTAATTATTTGCTGGGAGAATGTCAAGACTAGATTCAATTATGGAAGCGTTTTTTTTTCACCATCTACCTTATCATCACCATCTTTTTGGTCTTTGTATAAGTTTTTGTTTCACCAACCGCCACAATCCGCATAAAGTATAACCCACTGGCCACCAACCGGCCATTATCATCCCTGGCGTCCCAGAGCCTGCGGTAGTAATGTGCTGCATGGGGACTGTCAACCAGGCTGCGGACTTTATATCCTCTCAGGTCATATATTTCAACCGACACATTACTCTTTTCCGGGATTGCGTACTCGATGACTGTGGAGGAATTGAATGGATTCGGGTAATTGGGATAAAGTTCATATTTATCCGGTACCGGCTGAAACTGAACGATACTAACCGATGATTGGACCAACTCACCGCTGGCATTAATGCCCTCGTATCCGATTTTAACATCTACAGAATAACGCTCTTTTGAATTAATGATAAAGGATACCGGATCATCGACTGGATTCTGATCAAAGGAATAGGACACAAACTCCACCCGTTCGCTATCGGGACATTCTGCATATAGATTGAATGTCATTTCCGATGGCTTTGACAATTGGGTATCTTTTCGATCCACTGAGACAAGATCCGAATCATACTAGACAACGACCCGCTCCGGTGATTTATTAACAAGCGCCTGCCCGATAATGATACCAACAAGTATCATTAGGATTGAGCCGGTTATCAGTGCTAGTCGTTTTCGATTCATTTCTAAATTCCTCCTGTCAATTTTCAACCCGTTTAACTAAATGACAAATCGAAAGTTTCATACGATCTCATGGGAAAAACAGATTAAATGTTTTTAGTAATCAATCGAATGTTTTCCGGGCTTATAACCCGAATAATTAATCCCTGGGAACGTATATGGTAGGGTTCTTTAACATAGGGACATATAATATAATTTTCACCATCCGGGTAAATACTGCGAAAAGCCAACTGGTTATTAGATTCCAAACGCTCCGGTGATATTTTACACTCAATGGCAATCGTTTTATTATTATTTGCTTTAATGACGAAATCGACTTCCCGACCGGATTTGTCTCGCCAGTAATACAGGTCGTGATCGGGAATAAAGGTACGCAGGGAATCTATGACCAGGTGTTCCCATAACAGTCCCCGTTCACTGCCTCGCAGAGTATTCCAACCATTTAGAAATGCAACAAAGCCTGTATCAAATCCATACCCTTTGGGTTGATGCGTAATTTCCCGCCGACCTCCTCCATGAAAAGGTGGTAAAAGGAAAACAGCATTAGCAATCTGCATAGCTTCCAGGTAACTGTTGACTGTTGGACGACTTATTCCAGACATTTTTGCCAGATTAGAATATTGCAGCAGCCCACCACTTTGCCGGAACAACAAACGGAGCAATTTCAGAAAACCTGTTCGCTGGCGGATGCTGAAAAGTTCCTGAATATCCCGGGCATAAAAACTGTCGAGCCATTCAGCGTAAAATTCCGGATTGCGATCTGCCGATAGCAACATTTCCGGTAATCCACCATTTATCAAGCGGTGATCAAGGCTTTTTTGATTAAATACAGTCTGACTTTCCGTCCAAAGTACCGGCGGTAAATGAATCGTTATTTTTCGACCTGTCAGAGAATCACGAAACTTATTAGTTGCAGCCAATGTGGAGGAACCGGTCGCCAGTATCTTCAGATGAGGATATTCATCCGCAGCAATCTTCAGTATCAGACTGGGATCAGCAAGCCGGTGAACCTCATCAAAAATAATTTCGGAGCTCTCTGGCAATTGATTAAAGAATAATTCCGGATCCTGTAGTTTTTGGGCTGTTGAAGGTAGATCACAATTAAGATAAATGGCATCTGGAATCATTTTCGCAATTGTGGTTTTACCAACTCGCCGAACGCCCGACAACCAAACAATCGGTCTCAATTTCCAGGCATTTGAAATCAGTTCCAGCCATAAATCTCTTTTATACATATTCCACCTGTATATTACACAATGACGTCTAAATGTAAATTATGATTACATATTATCCAACAGTTATCTTGCATTATGGCTGCGAGCTTCAATCTGTGCCGGATCGTAGCCTTCAGTCGCTCTGCATATCTAAATTGTAAAGGGCCGGCGCTTAGGGCTTAGTCGCCGACCCTTTTTTGCCCCCAACATGCGGTAATCGTCCGATTAAAGGTGATCAACTTTTTACTTAGTTACTGTCCTTACAACACGAAAACCGATATTACTGCTATTATATGTTGGCCTAAAATAATCCCGGAATCCAATTTGACAATAATTGCTGTAATTAACCCAACTGCCACTATGGATTACTCGTGCTTTATCGCCCAGTGATCTTGTTGGATTATTTTGACTTATAATTACAGGTTGATCATATTCATCCCAGCACCATTCCCAAACATTACCACTCATATCATAAATACCAAGATTATTCGGTTTTTTATTACTAACAGGATGTGTTTTCCCCTGACTGTTTCTGTAGAACCATGAATAATGAATCAGGCTATCTTGGGTACTTGTTCCGCTCCAGACTTGGTTTATTGGATCTCCACTTCCGGCCGCAATCACCCACTCAGCCTCTGTGGGTAAACGGTACCCAGCTGCACCAAAATCACATACAATTTCTGACCCTTCAATTTTATAGCACAGTTGAAAGCCCTTAGTCTGGCTCAATTTATTACAGAACTGAATCGCATCATACCAATTGACTTGTTCAACCGGATGATCATTTTTATTAGAATAATAACTTGGATTCGATCCAATTACAGTCTTATATAATTCCTGTGTGACTTCGACATTACTGATATAGAAATCGTTCACTGATATTTCATGAGATGGTGATACATTTTCATCTTCACCATATCCAAATCTATTTATTTTATATGTACCGCCCTTTATTAGGATCAAAGTCTCTTTAATATCATCAATGGATTTAGGTAATTCTTCAGGTATTTCGAATTTGTCGATAGGTGAATCATCGTTTTCATCTTCAATACTCCCCATTCTTTTTCTTACTTTTTCAAGGGCAGTCTGTATTAAGATTGTGGTATCTTTATTACTCTGATCTGAGGCATATTGATTTTCGATCTGAAAAGCGGGCTCCGGTATAATAACGCTTTCTATAGACAACAATTTAGACAATGCCGATTCCATCCCATCAGTGAGCAGCTGATCGATTTCCCCCTTTATATCATAGGTTGATGTATTATCGATTCTACCGAGTTCGACATCTATGATTCTCATTTCAACAGAATATGTTTTCCCGACCAATGAAATTGAACCCGCCAACATCTTTTGTACGCCAAGTAACTGCCCAACTTCAACAACGCATTCTTCAGATGTACAGCCGGATAACTGAAATCCCTGTTCATCCAGAATAGCATCCATTTTACCACGCTCAACAACTTGATATGTCCCGGTTTTCACTAAAATCGCTCTAAGGCGATTTGTCAATGCTTTCGCTTCGACCTCAGTGACTCCCAATCCCTCGAAATCCAACACAGCCAGAGTTGTCATCTGCTGAGGAATCAGGGTCTTTGAAAATAGAAGTGTAACTATTATGAGTTTTAATTTGTTTATACTAACCATTCAGAATGCTATTACCTTAACATCACCATTTTCTTCGTCTTTGTAAATGTCCTAGTTTCTCCAATGGCCACACACCTCATGAAGTACAACCCGCTGGCGATTAAGTTTTTTTTAGACTTTGGATTCTCATATTAAAAATGATACGATACTTCATAGTAATTGACTATTGGATTAAAGTTGAAACTAATATTTTGGTGATAAACCGACGGATAAAAGAAGCAAATATCTATAAGATTTGTTATATATATAATACCAGTCAAAGAAAGTGCAACACTTAGTTGAAGTTTATGTGAATCCAGATTTTCTTTACTATCAGTCAATAATTTCTGATACTTTGTTAAATCATCTAAACTCACAGATGAATTATACAAAGAGGTTAGTTCGTCGTAATTATCTTTTTCTACATTGTAATTCTTCACTGAATTGTATGCCCAGACAACACCAAACCATGACGAAATTAAGAAAATTCCTCCCTTACTGTCTTGCAAGGAATATAATTGTCCAAATCCAGGCATAATAGAAGACATAATTATTGCATTGCGCTGTTTGGGTGAATCAAAGGAAATATTGATCACTACGGGCGTTGAAGAAAATACTTCTGCGCTCCGATCAAAAATGAAACAATTATCAGCCTGTGCTATTACCCTATAATTATCAAAGGGTACGTCGATTTGTTCTATTTGATTCGGTTGAAAAAGGCTATCTGTTTTGTACTGATTTCCAATAATTTGTATGTTAGCAGGTATCGAATCATTTCGGATTACTAAAATACCGCCTTCCATTCTGTGTTGTGGAAGTAATTCATTATCAATTTCTTTTCTCTGAAACTGAGGAGAAATCATTTTTATCCTATCGTCTTTATCCATTTTTAATACAAGTGTAATTGGTTCAAAATACTCTTTATTAATCCAAACTTCATATTCTCTAATTTCCAATTGATCAATAGTAATTTTATTACTGATAAAAGAATAGATAACTTGAAAATTTGATTCCATGATTTGTTTGTTTTTCGACAAAATCAGCGTTTTATTTAAGTATATATCCGTATCCTTTACTTTAATGATATTAATCTGCCCACAGGGTTGAAGAGTGTAATAAAGACGTTGTAGAGTTTTCTCGGAAAAACGTACCGTATCTATGAAGTTCATATAATAGGCCTTGGACAATTTAAGCATAAATAAATTTGTCGTATCAAGTATTGTAAAATCCAACGGTGTCTGTCCGATATTTAAATCATTGATTGATACATTGGCCCCAGATGGCTCAGAATAAACGCGGAGTGTAAATTTCTCCGGTTCTAAATCCAGACCGATTTCTTTAATCTCGTTGATTCCAATGGATACTAATTTCTCAGACACAAGATTATCTTTTTGGACCTTTACCCGGATTTCACCTTCAGATAATCCCTGAATTGTGTAAGGTGTTACATCGCCAATCGGTTTATCGTTAATGTAGATCGTCCCCCCCGGTGGATTCGATTTTACAAGCAAATCGCTTTTTCCGATCAATGCGATAGAATTAATGCCACTCTCTACACCCAATAACTTTTGTACGACGGTTTTGGTTGTATAAACCAGCAGGTTTTCGATCGGTCCCATATAGTCTTCTATGACATTTTTAACAATCTTACCGGATTCAACATCAACAATTCGGGCTTCGATTGTGAATAAATTGCCGACTTTTGTAACACTACCACCGGCAATATAATGAACCGCCAGAAGTTGCCCCGCTTCAACCAGGCAGGATGACTCCGAACAAGCACCGGATAATTGAAATGCCTGCTCTTTTAAAATCTCTTCCATCATTCCCCGTTCGAGAATCGTATATTGGTCTGATTGGGCAAATTCATTCCTGATTCTGTCGGATATTGCATATGCTTCTATGTCGGTCATTCCACGAGCGGCAAAGGGAAAAACAGCAAGATTTTTATTATCAGATTGTCGGGCAATTATTGAATTGAAAGATGTTAGAAGTGCAAGTGTAATTATTATAATATTGTTGAATATTTTTTTCAAAATATTGACCATCTATCTTATCATCACCATCTTTTTGGTCTTCGTAAATGTCCTGCTTTCTCCAACCGCCACAATCCGCATAAAGTATAACCCACTGGCAACCAAGCGGCCATTATCATCTTTTGCATCCCAGAGCCTGCGGTAATAATGTGCTGCATGGGGACTGTCAACCAGGCTGCGGACTTTATATCCTCTCAGGTCATATATTTCAACGGACACATTGCTCTTTTCCGGGATTGCGTACTCAATAACGGTGGATGAATTGAAGGGATTGGGATAATTGGAATATAGTTCAAATTTATCCGGTACCGGCTGAAACTGGACGATACTGACTGATGATTGAACCAGTTCACCGTTGGCATTAATACCCTCAAATCCGATTTTAACATCAACAGAATAACGCTCTTTAGAATTAATGATAAAGGATACCGGATCATCGACCGGATTCTGATCAAAGGAATATGATACAAATTCCACCCGCTCGCTGTCGGGACATTCCGCATATAGATTGAATGTCATTTCCGATGGTTTTGATAGTTGCGTCTCTTTTTTACAAACAGTGATTCGTTCTGAGTCATACTGAACGACAACCCGTTTCCCACTTACAGGTGAAGAATGCACAACAATTGTATTCCCGATCTGTTCTGTGATGATATCGCTCCCAACAAATGTCTGAGGCATTGTAATGATCCGCTTCCCCAGGCTTGCCTGCCAGTTCCACATCCGGCCAAAGGTCATGGCGTCTTCAATATTGAATAGACTATCAGAAGCAATCTGGAAATGAGGCGGATCGCCGATCACCGGACCCAATTCATACCGATAATCCCGGCTATACCAGGCATCCGATAGTATCACCAGATCATCCCAATTGATCTGGTCATTAGCATCAAAATCAGCCGAATAACGCACAATAACTTCGACTGTATCATTATCAACAGGAGCGCCCTCAAATGTGCTGCTATGGTTGCCGTCAAGACCATAACCGAATACATTGGTAACCTGATCAGCAGCCAGAACAATTAACAGCGTATCAGCGGATACAAACGTGTTTTCACAATACAAGGCAACACTTCGATTATTATCATCAAATTTGTACTGAACTTCCGGGTTCTCAATTACATTGCTGTTGATACTTATCCCATCGGGGAATTTATCTGTATCTATCGCCTGAGTAAAATGCAACCAGATAGAATCACGCTGACTGATAATTGAGGGCGCTGAGGCCAGGTACGGGTATTCAATCACAATTGAAAAGGGATACCCGCTAATAGTTTCGGCTATTCCAATCGCATCATGAGCAACGACTTTCAACTGACATTGATCCGATGGATCGTTCGGAATTAACCATTGATACTCACCATCGTTTTCTTCACCGACAAATATACTTTCCCAGCCACTCAAATCCGTCGAGTAAAGTAAATCGATTGTGGTTACTTCAACATTATCAGTAGCGATCCACTCTATTTGAATCATAGAGCCTATCGCAAATTCGGAACCCTGCAACTGAGTCAGCAGAGCCACTTCTGGTGGTGTATTGTCTGTTACTTTAAAGTATGGACTGTGAACCAATGT
>JAHJGX010000085.1 GCA_018824205.1 bacterium | reverse complement strand
ACCGTTAGTTTACGACAGGTAGAGAGCAAGATTACTATCATTTGAGGCACTTTGTTCATGCTTTTCTAGTCAATTCTCATTTGAAATTCTGGTACACTTTTAAACGACCATTTTTGGTACAATTTAATACGACCATTTACAAGATGTGACGAATCAGTTAAAACTGAATAGTTGGAGGCCTGAATCGGAGAGAATTAAAATAGCAAATAACGAGGAGTTAAACGTCCTAAATAATGCAAAAGTAATTCTGTATCAATGGTTTTCTGAACAACAAATTGATCCATCACCTTTCTCAGGAATCCCGACAATAAAGCTACAAGATGGCAAAGATCGAAAAACTGTTATAAAACACACTTATATTGATGACACTCAACCTAGTATTCATCCCGATGGTAAATATGTTGAGTTTAAAAAGGAAAAAGACAATGTAATTGTTACTTATAATAACAGAACACGAAGTTATAAGACAGATGGTTTTAAGTACCTGTATCAATTATTCTATAACCCTAATAAGGAGATCTATTCCTCAAAATTATACGAAATCATTCATTACCGAGTTTTAAATATCGAAAATGATGAAATCATAGACCAAGAAGATAATATTGAAAACGATGAGTATGATGATTATAGAGTTACTACGGTAGATGATATAGCCAAAGAAGAATATAAAAGTAAATTGAATCTTCTTAATAAGGGAATGCAAGAAGCTGAAATAAATGAGGATATGCAATTATATCTTAAATATGAAAAAGACTATAATAAATTAAAGGCACATATACTAAAACTATATGGCAAAAACGGAAGACCTAGGGAATTAAATAAGGTTTCTGATAATCATAGAAGAAATATTCAACGGGCAATTAAAGCAGCCTTAGAAAGAATTGAAAAAGATTTCCCCGACATTTATAAGTCTTTATATTCCTCGATAAAAACTGGCGTTTACTGTCAGTATAATCCGAATGACAATCTAAAAGTTGTCGAAAATTGAACAGTTGTTTTATTCGTTTTAAATAGATACACAAAATACATATTTATTAATTGTTCATTATTAGTGAACAATTATTGAACAGTTTGTTCACTCCGATTGAACGCAATAATAGGTGAGAGGAAAAGAAATCTTCTCACGGAAAAGGAGAGTGACAAGTTGGAAATTATCAGACGAAATAGAAACCAAAACGGGGTCATCCTCATAGGTTTTACCCCGATCCCTTTGATTTACGTTTATCGTCTGTTTCTGCGTTTGCCACTTCTCAAAGTTAATATTGTTAATATTGTTAATTCTAATTTAAACCAATCCGATCAACTAAATAGAGATATTGGTTTACCGAAGAGATTTGGATACACCATTCAGATTTTAATTAATAATATTAACAATCGAAGTCAACGGGGTTGCACCTACGATATTCGTATCAAGTTCGTTTGCTTCACGAGCGGTTGTGTTCAATATTGGAATCATGATAAAATATTTGATATAAATATGATTCTGATAAATGAACATTGTATCTATTAACGATTAATTCAAGGAAAACAAAACAATGTTAATCGTCAAGTCTTTTTCAGTAAAAGCAAAGTTTGAGGATTTAGTCATCGAAGAAGTCGATGGGAATAATGCAGCAGACATTATTAGTCGGACCATGAGTCCATGCACAAAGAACAATAAGCAGAATCAATTTACAACGCTAATACCATTAAAAGATGGTGCAACTCGTAGAATTACTGAACAGTTTGATTTTACGGGAGTTGTTCAGCCGGTTGTACTTGAATTTGATTATGATACCCTTGAACACCAGAAGGAACGGGCTGAAAAAACCGCTGAGTTACTAAAAACCCAGTCGTATTTGGTGTATTCAGGGAATAAATCATATCATTTTGTCCTTTGGTTTGACCATTTTGCCGACAACCCGGATGACTACCGTAGGCATTCGAAAGCTTTGGTTCAATATTTAAGTGAACAAATACCGGATTACTATCAATTCCCGACAGAACCGAAGCAAACGTCTCCAAATATTCCGGATTTTGCGATGTTTTCTGCAAACCGGTACTTTCGGCAGGCTGGCGGTTACCGACCTAGTGAAAATAAGGCTCAAAGCTGTCGTATCCTTGTTGATTCTGGCACATATATTGACATTAATGGATTAGTCAGTAAATATCTCCAGAAGCCAGCCTGTGATAAAAAGCCAACGGCAAGGAAGAAAACATCAGCTGACAATTCAAATAATGCAATTACGCTTAAGTATTATTTAGAAAAGACTGTTGGTGTAAAAGTCGGAAGCAACGAGATTGAAAAGATTAATCCATGTCCTTGTTGTGGACATAACGACTGTTTTTCATATTATTCCAAAACAGACACTTATACATGCTTTTCAGCGTCTGATGGTAGTGGTGGCAACATTGTTAACTTTATCATGAATTATAAAAAGATAACAAGACCCGATGCCGTTATAGAGTATGAGAAAGAGAAATGTCTGACATTTAAGGTACCGAAGGAACAGATTGATAGTATCCTTGGCACTGATCTCCGCTCAAGAGATAAAATCGGATTAATCCGAGATATTGTTATTCAGGATTTAACCGAAACAGGGAAGTTCTATAAAACCCGAAACGATAGGTATTATTACTGGAATAAGACTGGTAAAATATACTCAGTTTACGAGGGTGCTAGAACAACATCTGAATTTGATGTTCTCCTTATGGATAAATTTGGGATAAATCCTTCAGAATATATTCATAAGGCGCTATATAATGAGATAATAGCCGAGTTTATCCGGCATGGAAGCCTGGTAGAATTATCGAATTTCGCGTATTATAATTCTGAAACTTATACACTTTATTTACAGAATGGTAAAGAAAAGTTGTATAAGATAACGGATGAAGGTGTCGAGCAGTGTCCTAATGGAACAGATAATGTATTATTTTCACCAGATCTTAAATACGACCCATATAAGTATCTGGGCCCTGATTATTCAGATTTCCATATTTGGAATTCACTTATCCTGGATAATATCAATTATACCAGCGACGGCGAATTCCCACTTTCTCCAGATCAATCCAGATATATTTTGGGCAAGTATATTAGATATATGCCATTTGCCTACCATATGCCCACAAAAATCATTATTGCATTTATTGGGCTAAAAGGTTCTGGTAAAACCTCTATATTGCGGAATCTTGGGAAAGTACTTTTTGGGAAGAAATTCGACGTTATTAGTATGCGTCCGGAACTTCGTAAAGAGTGGCCGGTGTTAGTCAGTCAGAATGCCTATATGGTAATAGATAACTGCGATACAAAGCAGAACAACGAGTGGCTTCTTGATGCAATTGCAACTACGGCTACTGGTCAGACTATCCAACAGCGGAAATTATATACTGATAACGAAAAGATTGAGATGTCGCCGAATATTCTTTTAGGATTAACGGCTCGGACTCCCTCGTTTAATCGTGATGACATCAATCAGCGGATTCTGCTCTTTTTTGTTGATCCAATTAGTACCGGAAATCGTGAAGCAGAAGGCATTTTAATGAATGAAATCATTGCTTGTCGGAACGAGTTGATGACGGAATTGATTAATGAATGTCAACTCATATTACAGAGATTAAAGCAAAATGGAGGTGTCAAACCTCCAAAGAATTTAAGAATTGCTGATTTCTCTAATTTCATCTACCGGATCGTACCCGAAGGAGAACGACAGTATTTAATGGATGTTGTTGATCTCATTAATAATTCACAAGCAGCTTTTACACTTCAGGATGATCTTCTTTGGGAAGCGGTCGAGGATACGTTGGATAGTCATCAATACCTTAGTGCTTTAGATAAAATATCTACAGCCGAACTGTACGAAAAAGTATCTCAAAGACAGGGCGAGTTTTCTTCTTTTGTCAAGTATTACAAATCGCGGAATTTTGCCAAGAACTTAAGGAAGTTACTTGATGAGATAAACCTTTACTCCAATTACAGAATTGAGTGGATAGGACGAGGCGCAGGTAATAAAACATTTATTAGAATTACATCGAAGTGTAATAACTCGAATGTCAATAATTCAAATAATGTTGTTACCAGTCCCAGCCAACCCGCTTTATCGGTTAGTAGTGTATTTCAAGTTGAGAATCAAAGTTATTCGGATTCATTTGTTGTACCAGACGATGATTATTATAGTGAAGAGAAAGCAACATGTTGGATTTATAATGATCAGGACTATGATAACGATGAATTACCACTGGGATTTTTAGGCGACCAAGTCAATGACTATGCTGACGAAATCCCGACAGATAGTGACTTATTTTAATTAATTGAACAATCATTTTTGAACGCCATTGAGCGTCGTTAACCCTCAATCCAAAGAGAGGGTGTTATGAAAAACGGAAGAAGCAAAACTGAGAATTTCTGTCCCTATTGCGGGAGCAATCTTGAACGTTACTACAGCATATCGTCGGCTGCTGAATTATGTGGTCTGTCTAAGGAGTTTTTTCGAAAACGTGTCCAAAATCGTGAAATCGGTTATTGCAAGTTTGGAAAATCTGTGCGAATTCCTGCAAGCGAAATAGAGAAATGTTTCACATACTTCCCCGCATTCGATATGGATTTAGACGAAATCTTATTGGTTGGATAGTTGACCAAAAGCACTATATTATTAACGAACATACTTAATTTGAGGAATAAATGGCTACAATTTACCCTTATCGACGATTAATAAATGACCCTGTTACAGGTAAAAGAGTTCGCTCAAATAAAGCTGAAAAAGATGCCTACTCATTGGCGTGGAAAAACCACAAAGGTCGTCGACAATCTAAAATATTCCGTGGTACCCGTAAAGACGCTGAACGATTTCTTAATAAAATAGTAGCAGATGTTGATAGTATTAATGCGGGCTTAAAAATGCCTCCGGAAAGGAATATTCTGTTTAATGTTGCTTACGAAAGATATTTAAAAAACAGGGGAACTGAGTGCCAGGAAAACACTATTGAACGCTACAGGAAATCTCTAAAAGCATTTCAGAGATATTTTCCTCGTGATATAAAATTACAAGATATCCGACGTAGAGAAATTGAGGAATTCCGCGAAAAACGATCAGATGATATTACTCCCACAGGAGTTGAAATCGATCTCCGGCACCTCAAGGCATTTTTCAACTGGTGTTATAATTTAGAGATGATATCAAAAACACCATTTCAGGGTGTAAAAATCTCAAGAATAGAAACTCCTGTAAGATTTTTGTCGCATTCAGAAATAAAGACATTAAATAAAGCCATTGCGGAATCTGATAACACAAATCTAAAAGATCTGGTGATTTTTTACTTGAATAGTGGTGCAAGGGCAAACGAGATTTTACCCCCCAGATTTACGTGGAATAATGTAGGCAAAGATAGAATTAAGCTGATAGGAAAAAGAGAAAAGATCCGATATATTGCGATTAATCCTGTAATGCGTGAGATATTGGATCGCCGGCGAAATTTGCCCTATCCCTTTCCTCTCAAATACCGCCATGTTTACCGCACGATCGTGGAAAAACTATTTGCCAAAGCGAAAATTGAAAATGCCAATGTTCACACCCTGAGAAAAACCACTGGCGCCCTTCTGATTGAAATGGGAGTTGATATTTATCGTGTTTCTAAATTTCTTGGGCACAGTTCCGTGACTGTTACAGAAAAGCATTATGTTGACCTTTTGAAAAAAGATCACGTTGATATGTCAAATTTGCTGGCAACCATCTTTAAAAGTGATACGCAAATGATATGCAAAAATGGTACTACATCAGACCAAACCAGTGCAGATTTAGCCAAATCTGAAAATGCTATAAATTCAAGAAAAATAGACCTATTACGACGGGAAATTGGTGTGGCGAGGGACGGAATTGAACCGCCGACACAGGGATTTTCAGTCCCCTGCTCTACCGACTGAGCTACCTCGCCACTAAAAAAGCGGTGTAATTTAGGACATTCTGAATAAAAGCAAAAACTTTTTTTCTGCTCTTGTCGCTGCAGACAAAATCCTGTATATTTGTTTCGCTATGAAAATGATGGAAATATTAAATCAACTCGCTACTTTACCCCACCGCGGCGCGACAACAGAAGAGGAAAAAAGGGCCGCCGATCTGCTAAAACAGAATCTCACTGCTCAGAATATCCCGGCTGAACTGGAATCATTTAAGGCCAGCAGTTCTTATTCCTGGGAAGTGATCCTGTTTTCGGCAACGATGATTGCTGGTTTGCTCATCAGTCCGTTTTTGTCAAAACTTGGGACCGCTATCGTCTTGTTGGGATTCTGGAGTTATACCAGACATTTTATGGGACGCTCAACGATCTTTACCCCGGTCATCCCCAAAAAGAAATCCCAAAATATCGTCGCACAAATTCCGGCCGATCCAGTGTCTGATAAAAACATCATCCTGATGGCACATTATGACAGTGCCCGGGCATCATCTGTATTTGCTCCCAATTTGGTTAAAAACTTCCGGCAATCCTTTTTGCTGAATACATATGTTGGTTTTTTTTCAATAATCTGGGCATATCTGGGTGAGTATTGGGGTTTATCGCTCTGGTTCAGAATTATCTGTATCGGTCTGTCTCTCATTCACTTCGTCAATGTTATCATCCATGTCCATCGCGAAATTGTTCATAAATTTGTTCCTGGAATCAATGATAATGCTTCCGGTGTTGCCGCGATCTTTGGTATTATCGAAGAAATACAAAAACAGCCCCTGGAAAACAATAATGTCTGGATTGTATTCACTGCCTGCGAAGAGGCTGGAATTCAGGGCGCCAAAGCCTTTTACCATCAGCACTGGCCCGATTTGCCTGCCGACAAGACTGCCGTCATTAATCTTGACAATATCGGTTCCGGCAATCTACACTTCGTTACCGGTGAAGGGATGTTATTATATTATTATTTTGATGAAAGCATTGTCCGCGCCTGTGAAGAATTAACAAAGCAAGCAAATTACACCGATATTAAACCGCTGGAGTACCGCCGGGCCTACTTTGACACACTGGTTTTTACCCAGCATGGCTATCCCTGTACTACGCTGATCGCCCTTGACGATGAGGGTATCATCCCAAACTGGCATTGGTACACCGATACAATCGACAATATAAATGAAAAAGCAATTGACCATGCCGTGGACTTTACAGTCGATCTTGTTCGATTGCTCGACCGTCAATAGAAAAATGAACCGGAATTTAAGACATTTTGCGATACTGCTCATTTTTTTGATTGTGTCTGTTATTGGCGGAGCAATTATTTTTTTCCAGGAAGCACGACTGCCTCAGAACAGTACAATGATTCACCCACAGATCAGCCAACCGGCAGAACTGATCATTGATAAAGACGGATACGTTCATATCTGTGCCCAAAACAGCAATGATTTATATAAAATGCTCGGGTACATGCATGCAGCCGGGTATCTGGTCAAAATGGACCTGTTCCTACGTGCGGCAAACGGCACGCTCAGTGAGGTGTTTGGATCAGAGTATGGTGACATTGATATTCTTTCCCGGACAGTTGGTTTTGCCAATATTGCCTCAAATTTTATTTCCAGGATTGATCCCGGTGTATTTCAGATTTTAAACAACTACTGCGACGGAATCAACACGTATATAAATCAAAACACTTATCACCTGCCCAGAGATTTCAAAATCCGGCGATACTCACCATCACGCTGGAAGCCGGAAGACTGCCTGGCTATTCAGCGCCTGCTGGCCTGGTCGCTGTCTGATCAGCTGATTAAAAAAGTGGTGTTTTATAAGCTTCTCGAAATATACGGTCCCGATAAAATCCTGGAGGGTTTTCCGGCTGTCAACAACCTGCCTCCCGGCTCTTTTCCGGTTCACAATACTCAATTATTTTCGGACTTGAATCATCTCGTCGACAGCCATTTACAACTACTCGATCTGTTGAATATCACAGCCGAAGACATGGAAAATAGCTGGGTTCTGTCTGCTGGCCGTACCATTGATAATATCCCGGCTCTGGGAGGTGAACTATCCGGTTTTTTGAATGATTATCATGACATTATTGAATTAACCGCTCCAGGTGTCAGTGTCAGTGGTCTTAGCATTCCGGGAATCCCCTTCGTACTGTTTGGCTGCAATTCCACCGTCGCCTGGAATCTTATCCCGGAAGGGAATCTTCGATCAATCCGCCCGGCGGATAATCTGGAAATTATTCTTAATCCTGTCTCAGATATCACAGGTCTGTACAGAATCAACAATCAATGGTCCGATTTTACCTTCAGACAGGAACGGATTGGGATTCGCAATAAACCGGACACTACTATTACCGTGCGGAAAACAACATGGGGCCCGGTTGTGAACCCGGTTTCCGGAAACCAGAATAATAGATATGCCATTTCCGTACATTGGAAAGGGTTCCAATATTCAGATGATCTGAAAAGTTACCTGCATCTGTATTCGGCAAACAACTGGGAAACCTTTAAAGAAGCGGTCAGACAGCACGTTATTCCGGCTGCGGAAGTCGATTATCTGGATATTCATAGCAATATCGGAACCGCTCAGTACGTATCGGATCTGGAAACTTATAAATTTTCCGAACGATTGCCAACCCTTTCCAGGCTTTTCGAGCCTGATTATATCGCTCCAACTCATCATCTCTTTCGCAACCTGAATCCGCAAGCAGGATACATCCGACATCATCGCATGTTATCTAAATTCGTCCAGGATTCCATGATTTTTACAGATATTTTTAAGAGCAATTCCCCTTTGTCTTTTCAGGATATTCTCGGTCATAATACTGACCGTCAGGCAGAATTGCTATTACCGCTTATTTTTGAAATTATTTCAATCAATGACCTGAGCAATGCCATTCATCGCCGGGCCTTTGAAGTTCTCAGTCAATGGAACTGTCAGGTATGCGATTTGAGTCCGGCTTTGAGCATTTTCACCACTCTGCTGAACAAACTCTGTGAACAGGTATATAAAGACGAAATGGATTTGACCGATCCCCAGTTATACTCACAGTTTGAACGTCTAAGCGATGAATCATTTCTGAATATCCTGTACCTTTTACGACGGGGTGAGTCATCATGGTTTGACGATATCCGGACAACCGATATTGTTGAAAGACGAAAAACCGTTGTTTTAACCGCTTTTACCGGGACCGTTGATTTTCTTACCGAACAGTATTCTCCGAATATATCCCAATGGGAACCGGAAAATATCCTGAATCAAAATCAGATTGATCGAACAAGTTTTCTGCTGGCCATGACTTCCCACCCAGTCATACATAAATCATCTGTCAGGGTTCAGCGATCACACTTACTTAGCCGTGAGCGAACAATAGTATTTAGCCAAAACCAACTGAATTCAGGTAACCGTTATGCATTAATTCAGGCAGGTGCCCGGATTATCACTGTGCGGCCTGAATAGTACCTCTATTCAAACAGAGTCATCTTTTCATCAATCAGTTCCCGCAAAACCGGCAATACAAATACATTTGATAAATCCAGCCGGCTGATAACTTCTGCCATAAAATCAACTTGCATATCTAGTGCTGTATAATCATTGATTACGACTTTTTTTTCACTTTCAATCAGGCAGGTGCCCTCTTTAAAATCGCCTTTTCCGTACACAACCGTATAGCCGATTTTATCCAGAAGTGCTTCAATCTCCACTTTCAGGCTGATCAATTTATTTTGTGAATATTTACTCAGCATAGCCTATAAATGATCTGTAAAGTTCTTGCGTTCCAGTAAATCAACCAGATCTTTGACCCGCTCTGTATCATTGCGGTTAACAATCAATGTGGAATTTTTTGACTGAATAATAATCAAATCTTTCACTCCGATAGTGGAAATCAGGTTTTTCCGCGAATAGATATATGAATTTTCTGTGTCAATCGGAACGACTTCACCAATGATCACATTGCCGTTTTTATCTTTCTTTTTTATCTCATAAACGGCATCCCAGCTGCCCACATCACTCCAGTCAAAAGAACCACGCACAACATACACGTTTTTAGCCTTTTCCATTACCCCATAGTCAATCGAGTCGCTGTGTATCGTCGCCCACTGCTTTTTCAAGACACTCTGATATTGGGGGGTGTCTACGGCTCCACCGATATTTTGCAAACTTTCAAACATCTCGGGTTGAAACAGTTTTATGGCGTTCAAAATGTTCTCCGCTTTCCAGATGAACATGCCACTGTTCCATAGAAACTCACCGCTATCCAAAAACCGCCGGGCGGTCGCCGGGTTTGGCTTCTCTGCAAAGGTTTTTACTTTATAAATAGATTCTTTATAGGCCACCTCTTTTTTACTGTATTGAATGTAGCCGTATCCGGTCGCCGGGTAGGTTGGGGTAATTCCGAACGTAATCAGGGCGACATGATCACGGGCAAACTGGACACCATTTTCAACCGCTTTTTTAAATGCCTTTGTATCCACGATCAGGTGATCTGCCGGAAAAACACCTATGACAGCGTTGGGATCTTTTTGAATGATCGTGGTCGCGGCAAGCCCGATACAGGGTGCCGTATTTTTTCCACTGGGTTCTGCAATCAGGTTTCGCTTCGGCAGCTCCGGCAGTTCATGAAAAACCTGCTCCGCCAGATTCTGGCCGGCCACGACATAGATTTTTCGTTCTTCGGTTACCTTTTTCATGCGCTCATAGGTCAATCGAAGCATGGACTGATCGGAAACGATATCAAGCAACTGTTTCGGACGGTCTTTACGGCTTCGCGGCCAGAACCGTTTGCCAACTCCTCCCGCCATAATTACTGCATACATACGTTCACCTCATTTCTATTAAATTGAAAAAGTGCCTTCAAAAACTTTCCGCACCGGTCCCGCAAGCCAGAGTTTGTCCGTTTGTTTGTCAATACTCAAATCACCGCCTCTGGCCTGCAGCG
Source organism: bacterium (assembly GCA_018824205.1). Classification (GTDB taxonomy): domain Bacteria; phylum Fidelibacterota; class UBA2242; order UBA2242; family UBA2242; genus B118-G9. Next base: position 7,668 of record JAHJGX010000085.1, on the reverse strand, counting down.
TAATGGGAAACGGATCGCCGGATACATGATTGATTGTCACTGCTGATGCTGTTGCTCCCGTTCCGCAGGCAAGAGTTTCATCTTCCACGCCCCGTTCATAGGTACGTATTTTCCAGCGACTATCACTCAGTTTTTCGATATAATTAATGTTAGCGTTGTACTGTTTACGCAATGCCGGCGATTCGGCATATATGTTTAACTCGCTAATATTTTCTGAAAATCGAACCATGTGTGGAACACCGGTATCCACCAGGTAAACGGTTTCGGAACCGATCTTAATGCTCTGAAAATCTCCGGGGTGATTAATCGTCAGGGAAACCTTGCCGTTCTTAACTCGTCCCAGGTGAAAACCATCCGACGCCAGAAACCGATAATTCTCTTTTCCACAGATACCGCATTCATAAACAAAATATAGGGATGCGCGACTACCGTTTCCGCACATCACCGGCCCGCTGCCGTCTGCATTATAATATCCCATGAAAAAATCAACATCCGGATGACTTTCAATTAATATCATCCCGTCAGCTCCAATACCGAGTCGCCGGTCGGTCAGACGTATCGCAACATCCGACAGTTTTTCCGAAAAAAATGGGATTCGGTAATCTATCATGATAAAATCGTTACCGGCTGCTTCAACTTTCCAGAATTGCACTTCCATATTAATATGTCCAGTCCACTTCAGCCGTTCCCCAGCGCGCCCGGACATTGATCTTGTCGGGATAACTGCGATAGGGTTCGGCCGGTACAAAAGGTTTTAGCTTACCGGGGTCCCATTTGCCGTTTCCGATTAAATCATCCCATATCTCAAAGCGGTACGCGCCCGGCAACAGGGAATCAATGGTATATATCCCGGCACCGGATACTGAAATTGTAACCGGGGCGGCGCCCTCTTTTTCCGGAATACAGGACAAGATCAGCTGATTCACCGTCGAGTCGGATAACAGAATTTTGCCTGAAATGCTTCCAAAACTATTAGCGTCAACTGTTGAGAACAACAGGGTAAACAGGGAATCCTTAAATTGGTTACCCGCCAGATCACTCCAGTCAGAACAATCGAATGTGATGCGGTATTCCATTGCCGAAGCCAGCCTGGTTTTCGGTGACAGTACGATCGAATTGTCACACTGCCAGATAAATGAATAATCTGTTGGAATACTGTCTTTACTTATAAACAGGATCGAACTGTCGGAGATCGTCTGCTTCAATGCCTCACTAAAAACGATCCTGACCTTCGCATTCAGGTGTATATTCTTCGCACCCTTTGAGGGTACGGTTGAGACTATTTCAGGTTTTAATGTATCGACACCATCACTATATGTAAATGTCGCAGTGTTATTCAGTTTCAGCATGTCTCCCAAATCATCAACAATGTTGTCAACCCGGACAGTATATTTTGTGTTCGACACCATTTCGCGGGCTTTTAAAATTATGGTTTTGGGATCCAGGTGGCTGATCCAGAAAGATTGTATCTCAGCATAATTATCAATCTGGATATAGGCCTTGCTGTTTTGCTCTGTATCCAGAGGTCTTGAAAACAGCAATTCGGTTTTATCGTCAACCATGGTGGCTTTCAGCAGGCGAAAGGGTTTCAGATAAAATTTTCCAAGCCTGAAATTGACCCCCGACACTACCGTGTTTCTATGCGTAATAAGCACCGGGTCGACCACCGGCCTGCCCGCCGTTTCTCTCTGGCAGGCGGGCATTCCCAGTAAACAGTTTTCATCAATTAACACAATTCTAGCAGCTTCGGATGACACCGCCAGCAGGCGATAATTTCCACGGGCCAGGTTTGTAAGGCGATAACGGCCGTCTTTTTCAACGGATGTCTTATAGTCCGGTGTATGATCTAAAATAGAATCGGGAAAACTGTCGGTTTTGCGAAATGCCCACACCTGGGCATTGTGCTTTTTCGGAATACCATACACGGTCCCGCTGATTGTGCCGGAATCAAGCGAATCGCCGGTTGAAAAGGCGATTGTAACATTTATTTCCGAAGGATTTTTTTGATAGTCCTGAATACCTCTTCCGAAGCTGATGATATAGGTTGTATTTTCCTGAAGTGGCTCCAAAAAATCAATTGTCACTCGTTTGCGGTTTGCTTTAATAATTGCCGGTCGCCCGGGATAGGGCGTGATCACCAGCTTACTTTCAACCGAACGGGGTTCGATAGTCTCAGAAAAATTCAGCACAACCCCGGTTTTACGGTCAGCATTGACGGTTCCGTTTTCCGGAAATGTTGACAGCAATATCGGGCCGGTTTTATCCTCCGCTCCTCCGCCGGGCGGACCCTGGGCGGCACAACCGGTAAATAAGACCAGCAACAGGACAATTCCAGACAATGGACTGATCAGAAAATTAAGTTTAATAGACGGTTTATTCAATTCTTTCTATTGGGAAATGATACTTAAATTACTTCCAGGGCCTTACCGGTCTTATAAAATTTCTCGAGTACAAAATCCAACTGCTCCTGTGTATGTGTGGCAATATAACTGGTCCGCAGGCGCGCCGAATCAATAGGGACGGCCGGATATATGACCGCATTTGTGTAAACACCCTCTTCGAAAAGGGTTTTCCAAAAATGAAAGGTTTTCATATTGTCACCGATAATCACTGGTATAACCGGAGTTTCGCTGGTGCCGGTATTAAAACCCATTTTCCGGTATTCACTGCGCATGTAATCACCAATTTCCCACAGTCGCCGACGCCGCTCCGGTTCATTTTTAATGATATCCAGCGCAGCCCGGGTCGAAGCTACGACGCTGGGCGGCAAGCTTGCGGTGAAAATCAGACTGCGTGACTTGTGTTTTATATATTCGATCACTTCAGTATCACCGGCAATAAAACCACCGACGGCACCAAAGGATTTCGAAAAGGTCCCCATAATCAGATCAACCTGATCGGTCACACCAAAATGGGCGGCCGTACCGTTGCCATTTGGCCCCAGAACCCCGATGGAATGAGCATCGTCCACCATCAGGCGGGCACCGAATTCCTGCACGATTTTACAAATGTCGGGTAAGGGCGCAATATCTCCTTCCATGGAAAAAACACCATCGACAACGATCAGTTTGCCGGTATCCTCAGGAAGGCTTCCCAGGATTTCATGCAGTTCCGTCAGATTATTGTGCTGATAGCGTCGGATAGCCGCCCCGGATAACCGGCAACCATCGATAATACTGGCGTGATCCAGGCGATCAATGATAACGGTGTCTTTCTTGCCTAACAGCGTCGATATTGTCCCAAGATTTACCAGGAACCCGGCGGAGAAGATTAGCGCGGCCCCTTTACCGGTAAATTCCGCCAACTCTCTTTCAAATTGTTCATGAATATCCAGGGTGCCATTGAGAAAACGACTGCCGGTGCGACCGGTACCATACTCTTTGAGGGCTTTTTCGGCTGCTTCCAAGACCTTTGGATGATGCGTCAGTCCCAGGTAATTATTGGATCCGATCATGATCTTTTCAGATCCCTTATAAATCATGATGGTATCATCGCCACCGGAAAAGGGAATAAAATAGGGGTAATAACCCTGCCGGCGGGCAATCTCGGCGTCTTTAAAATCAAAACATTTTTGAAAAACATCCATTATCGGTTCCCCAGTAGTATTATTAGCAACCGCCGTAAATTTACTGGCAGAGAATCGGATATGCAAATACCAAGATTTACAGTGGGAGATTTGCTTTTAAACCGTAAATTATGGCTATTGAATAACCGTCAAGACATTAATCAGGTATGAATATTATGAAAAAAATCATAGTCACTTTACAAACAATTCTCATCCTGTTGCTCTTTGCAGCCTGTACAAACGAACCGGCGCTTCCAGACTACTCGATGATTCCGTGGATTAACGATTATGGATACAACAGCCGTGAACTGTTCCCAATCAAGTCCGGCGGACAGGTTCCCGGTCCCCAAATTAACGTTTCCGTAAATACCGAAAATCAATACCTGTTGATTGACGTAAACACAATTGATTTTCTGGTCACGGAAAACACATTCAGGGATGCTAATTTCGAGCCTCAGCGTATGTCAAACCGAGTCAGCGAAACCAGCGAGATGATGTTTGAAGAAGGTTATCTGCACAATGTTTCCTTTCTCAACATGAATTATCCGATTTTGTATGTGTCCATGATAAAGCGCAGCTCTGTTCCGTTTCGGGCCAAAGGGATCATCGGCCGGAATTTTCTGGTTGACGGGCAAATGACTATTGATATGCAAAATAAGATTTTCGCCTATTCTGTAAATCCGGCTGTTTCCCTGGGGAACCTGACGGCAGACAGCAATCTTGTGGATATCAATCTGAAACTCCGAAACAACGATCATATGGGTATCCTGAAGTTTTTTTGCCATATAAACAAAATCAAATGTCTCGCTACACTCAGCACTCGTCTTAACACAACCCAGATCAGTGCCGATCTGGCCCAGGTAATTACGGGAAAAACATCCAATCGAACATCCGTTATTGAATCTCTGAAAATCGGTTCCAGGGAATTTTCGGGAATAAAATGCGAAGTGAACAATGATCTGATGACATTGGAGCCGGAAAATGCCGAAGCTATTAGTATCATCATCGGAATGGATGTGGTTGGTCAATGTTTATGGACAATCGACTTTATAAACGGTCAGATGCTTATTCAGTAAAATAGAACCGAATACTAAAAAAATGCCCTTGAACTTAAAAACTCAGGGGCATTTCCTTTTTTTATGCGTGTATTCTATTACTTTGTCAACCAGTCAATCAGATTAATCGTAAAATAAATCCAATCGTGATGATACTAACCATCGTCGATAATTTTATGGCAATATCGAGAGAGGGACCGGTAGTATCTTTCAGCGGATCACCTACAGTATCCCCGGTCACGGCCGCTGAGTAACTGTTCATAACAACCGTAAATTTCTCTTTTAAATCTTTCATCTCCATCAGGGTCTGATGTTCTTCGGGATCGAGTTTCAGATAGAGTTTGAACACCAGACGGTCATCCTGATTCAGCTTCCGATAATAGGCATTCAGGGTTTCATCATCGGATTCGCTGATCTCTTTCCCGCCAAACCGTTTGATCGGGATATTCAGGGATTTTTCTTTTTGAATATATTCCGTTTCAATATAATCGATGATATAACTCAGATAATCGGAAACCCTTTCGTCAATGCTGAACGCCAGCGGGTTCATGTTCACCAGTTCGTACAGAAAGGTCGAATAATCTCTCGTCAGAAAAAACGGCCATAATCCCCTGTTGGAAATTTTCTTGATACTATCACTGATCTGAAATTTCAGTTCCGATTTGGATCGCTCGATATATTTCTTGGCATTGTCCCAGGCGCCGCCGGAATTGGCCATGAAAATGGCAAAAAAGAAACCAAGCAGCAAATTGCCCAAAAGCATACCGACAATCCCGATTGGCCCCAGGATGAGCCCGGTAATAATCGGGGACAGAATCGCAATCAGAGCCGGAGACAGCATTTTTTTCTGGGCTGCTGCCGTTGAAATTTTTACACACTGACCATAATCGGGAATGGTTTTTCCGGTCATTATACCTGGAATCTCACGAAACTGCCGGCGAACTTCGTCGATCATTTCACCGGCCGCCAGAGAAACCGCCTCAATCGTTTTACTGGAAAATGCCGATGTCAAAGCGCCACCGATAAACAATCCGACAATAAAACGGATATCCATAATCGATCCGCCCAGGTAGGCCAGGATATCAGTCACTTCTGCCGAAGCCAAATCCACAACGTTTCCGGCTATTTCAATGGTAGTGTTCCCCATACTGATCAATTCCGCCCGAATGGTTTCCAGAAAAGCGGCAATCAGCGTCACCGCCGTCAAGGCAGCCGCTCCGATACAAAGCCCTTTTCCCCGGGCAGCAGTGGAATTCCCCAATTCATCGAGAGCATCGGTGCGCAGGCGTGTCTCACTGGGCATGTCCGCCATTTCGGCAATACCTCCGGCATTATCCGCTATCGGCCCAAAGGCGTCGGTCGATAAATTGATCCCCAATGTCGACAGCATACCGACCGCCGCCAGACCAATCGCATAGAGCCCCATGGAAAAATCGTGAAACCCGTTCGAGGCCATAAAGGCCACCAGCATTCCAATAATAATGAATCCGACCGCCGGTACTGTTGATATTAAACCCACCGATAGTCCCGAAGTAATTACCGTGGCATGACCGGTCTTGGCCTGCCGGGCAATTCCCTGAACCGGAGAGTAAGCGGCATTGGTATACAGGTCGGTAACATATCCGATCGCCACACCCGCAGCCATTCCCGCCAGGAGCGGAATGAATAATCCCCAGAATTTTTCGGGAAATAAAATATTAATTGCCACAGCACTAAAGGCGATTGTAATAATTGTTGTCAAATTGATGCCCCGGTTAATCGCCGACAAGAGGCCTTTTTGAGACAGGTTTTCCGAAGTTCTTACTGCAAAAATCCCGATAATGGAGGCCAGTGTTCCAATACCCGCGATGATCATCGGCAGAACTACGCCGTTAAATGCCTGAGCAATCGGAAACGCCGCCACCGACAAAACCGACGTTCCCAGAATCGATCCGACAAAGGATTCAAACAGGTCCGCACCCATACCGGCCACATCGCCAACATTATCACCGACGTTATCAGCGATTACGGCCGGATTCCGCGGATCATCTTCGGGAATACCGGCTTCTACTTTACCGACCAGATCGGCGCCCATATCGGCCGCTTTGGTGAAAATACCGCCGCCAACACGGGCAAAAAGCGCCATAGCCGAAGCTCCTACGCCGAAACTGAGCAGCGTTGTGGTAATGGTCTGATACTTTAATGCCAGATTATCTTCCACGATAAACCGGTTCATGATAGAGAACCAGGATACCACGCACAGCAGCGCAAATCCGACAACCACCAGCCCCATAACGCTGCCGCCCCGGAAAGAAATTTTCAACGCTTGATTCAGGGATTTACTGGCAGAATGGGTTGTGCGGTTCGATGTCATTGTCGAGGTCAACATACCGAAAAAGCCACTCAGCCCGGAAAAAAAGGCGCCGGTCAAAAAACAGAACGGTACATATCCGCTCAGGACTTTAAAACCAAAGGAAAAAACCAACAGAATCACAAACACAATGATAAAAAACAAGCCCGCGGTTTTATATTGCTGACGCAGGTACGCCATGGCCCCTTCACGGATATAGCCCGCAATCCGGCGGACCTGATTATTGCCCGGATCCTGTTTCTGAATCCATAAATAAAAGAACAGGGCTGTAAACAACGCTATAACGGACGCAATCGGTACTATCATCAGTCGCAGAAACATATCAACTCCCTAAATTCATGATGTAAAACCGGCCAAAGATTACATCAATCTGAGTTTTATTTCAAGGTAAATTAAGTAGGATAATTAAAATTAATGATTAATAACAGACCGATCGGTTTCAAAATCATAAAAGGTTTTTCGAGTCAGATCGGCGAGCAGTAGTTTAAAACCGAGTAACTGTTATGTTAAAAGTCAAGGCCTAAGTCGTTATTTTTTACATTTTTTTAAATTCAGTATGTAAATATCCCTTTGCTTTTGCATTCTTTTTCTTTTTTTCTAAGAAAACGTACTAATCTTTCTCTAAGTTATTTTCCTGAAAGCCTTGATCAATTTTTGAATCATACTGTTATAAACAGACAGCCGTATTTTTAGAGATT
>JAHJGX010000084.1 GCA_018824205.1 bacterium | reverse complement strand
TTCCCGGGATGATTCAGGATTAAGCCTGTAATTAATTTTGCATAGTTCGCCATCCCACCAAATCAGTTCTGTCCTGTCCAATCTTTAATATACAATCATATAAAAAAACCCGGACCGGCATATCCCGGTCCACTAACCCCAAACCTTGGAGGTATTATGACAATCTCACGTGATTACAATTGCAGCGACATGAAATGTCTCGTCGTAGCTGCCACCATCGACGAGAGTTTCCTGGCGAACAAAGAACCCCTCATCGCCGTGCAGAGCAGCTGGGTCGATCCCTATGGCGACGATCTCAGAAATCGCATCGACGCCGCCGGTACGCAATATATCGGTATCGATTACCGCGCCGATTTGCGGAACGCCACCCGTGATCTGCTCGCCCTGCAGAAAGACGCCCTCGATAAACTCGGCCTGTTCAAGACCCAGCTGGAAGTCAATTTCGATAAGCCGCGTTATGCCGAACTGCTCTATCATTTCGGGTTTGACAGTTATTATCATAAAGTACGGAGAAACAACCAGGAGGCGTTAATCAACCTGCTGATGCAGATCCGTCAGAACATGACCGACGAACTCAAAACCGAAATCACCGCGAAAGGTATTGCCGCGACGCTGCTCGATGATCTCACCGCGGCCGCCGACCTTATCCATGCCGCGAATATCAAACAGGAATCCCTCAAATCCGGCACTGCCGGCAACAACCTGGAAGCCGTCACGGAATTCAACGCCATCTATAACGAGATAATGGCAATCTGCAAAGTAGCCAAACGGGTCTTCAAAGGCCGGCCCGAGATCAAAGCCGCCTTCAGTTTCGCCAAGACACTCCGGGCCCTTGGGAAATAGACACTTCCGGAGAGAAAATAAGCCGACAAATATTTCTAACATTAAATTTTCCTTGCGAACTTAGCGCTGATCTTGGCGTCTTGACGGTAAAAAAAACTAACCGCAAAGCACGCTAAGCCGAAGCACAGAGGGCGCAAAAAGGGAATAATATTCTGGATATTTTTGCAATAGATATTCTTAGCGAACTTGGCTACACTCTTGGCGTCTTGGCGGTAAAAGAAATTAAATGCATAGGCCGGAAGAATCACCACAAAGATCACAGAGAATATTTTTTATTCCAGCCTTTGGCTATCCGCTAAGCCTTTTTTTCGTGTAATTAGTGCAATTCGTGGTTGAATACGGAACTAATCGCAAAGCCGGAAATTTCCATATACCTAATTCCTTTCGCCTTTAGCCCTTTGATCTTTGTCCTGCCTTTTTCTTGGCGAACTTAGCGCTGCTCTTGGCGTCTTGGCGGTAAAAAAAACTAACCGCAAAGCACGCTAAGCCGAAGCACAGAGGGCGCAAAAAGGGAATAATATTCTGGATATTTTTGCAATAGATATTCTTAGCGAACTTGGCTACACTCTTGGCGTCTTGGCGGTAAAAAGAACCAACGAACTTCTTAAATCTCTCTTCGATTTTCCCTCCAATTTGACCTTCGACTTTCGAACTCCATTCGCCCTTTGGTAGCGTCAGAAATGCGTTTGTAAGCATCAGTTGAGCATAATACGCCTGAGTTACACGTTTTGTGTCATACGAAGTTCATTTGTGCGCTTGAGTTAGTCATTTTGTGTCATACGAAGTTCATTTGTATGCTTGAGCTAGTCATTTTGCGTCATACGAAACTCATTTGTACGCTTTAGTTACTCATTTTGCGTCATACGTTGGACTTGCGGCGTGTCAGTTGGGTAAAAATTGTTTTGATCTGCTAATTATTATGAAATGACCTGCGAATTAATACGTAGGTTAAATATTATAAAGCCCGGTTTTATGACCGGGTTTTTAATTAGCTGAACTCCGGCTCAGTGATGATCCGCAGCTCTCCCCCCGGGTTGATTTTTTTAAGAAAAACTGGGAGCAAGCTTCCGGTCAAATCAACGGTTCCTGGTTTATCAAATGGTCCAATTACATCAGGATACCTGAATTCTAACCTATTTAACGCGAGTTCGACGTAAGCCTTCAGTGTATTTTATTGAGATATCCCCCGAATTTCCCAGCAGGGGCTCCCGTTGAAGAATTCGGGGGTTTTACTAAAAACCAGTGGAGAGCTAACTGTTTCATCAGTTTTCATTAAACATTTTTAAATTTATTTAAAAAACGCCGCTTTGCCGGGATAATGCATCTTCGCCCGGGCGACTTCTTCCGGGTATACATAGTAATCCACAACACCCTCAGTACAGAGTGTGCCTCCACCATCATACAGCCGGGTCTGCATGGACATAATCCGTTTTTTATGTTCAATAATCTCCGCTGTCAGACTGATTTCGCCTTTATCAATCAGCACCGGTTTTTTATATTGCACATTAATTCTGGAAGTCACGCCCCCGGTTCCGGCAACGGCATAAACCGCCCAGCTGGCCACTTCGTCCAGCAATGTTGCCTGAATGCCGCCGTGCAGAACGTTGGGATAGCCCTGGTACTGATCTTCGGGTTTCCAACGGGCTTTAATAACATCGCCATCAAGATAAAAATCCAGGTGCAGACCCACGGCATTGCGGGGCGAACAGACAAAGCAGTTGTAACCTTTCTGATCGACAAAGGGGTTTTTCAATTTCTTCATAACCGAATATTCTCCGCAATTTTGTTTCAAATCACATTTTTCGTAGTTTAGCGAATTCTGTGACAACTATCCACCTTCTGTTTCATCTGAATCCGGTATATTAAAATCAGAAAAAATGGAAAGACCAATGCAGGAAAACTCAAATTATATAGATTTAATGAATAAGGGCATCCGGCAACTGGTCGGTGACGCTCTGAAAGTCAGCTTTCTAAAACCTTCGCTGGCTTTATTTATCCTGAAGAGCATTCGTTGGCAGAAACAAGCCGAAAAACGCCGTCTGGATTGGGAACAGAAAGACGTGCACGTGCCCCCCTTCATGATTATCAGCGTCACCAACCGCTGCAACCTGAAATGCAAGGGCTGCTATGCGCTGGCCCAGCAGCGCGAAAATACTCCGGAAATGAGCAGCGCTAAACTTAAAGAAGTGATCAGCGAAGCTCACGATCTGGGTGTGTCCATTATCCTGCTGGCCGGCGGCGAACCGCTGATCCGGCCGGATTTGTTTGAAATTACCGCTCAGTTCCCGGATATCATTTTCCCCGTTTTTACAAATGGAATGCTGCTGAATCCGGCCACAATTGCTGAATTTAAAAAACAGAAGAATGTTCTGCCCATTATCAGCATGGAAGGCATGCGCAGCGACACCAACGAACGCCGCGGCGAAGGCGTTTATGATCACCTGGTTCGCATCATTGAACGGATTAAAAAAACCAATATCTTCTTCGGTATTTCTTTTACCATGACCCGGCCGACTTTCGATACGCTTACGAATGAAGATTTAATCAAATCTCTGACCAAACTCGGTTCAAAACTATTTTTCTTCATCGATTATATCCCCGTTCAGGATGGTACAGAAGATATGGAACTAACCCTCGAACAAACCTGTAGTGTTTATGGTTTGATGGAAAATTTCCGGGCGAAATTCCCGGCACTCTTCGTCGCTTTTCCAGGGGATGAGAAACAGTTCGGCGGCTGTCTCTCCTCCGGGCGTGGTTTTGTGCACGTCGCCCCCGACGGCAGCCTGGAACCCTGTCCCTTTGCGCCCTATTCCGACGTCAGTTTGCGGGACCTGTCTTTGAAAGATGCTCTTAAATCCAGGTTCCTGAAAACCATCCGCGAAAACCGGGATAAACTGGACGAATCCAACGGCGGCTGCGCGCTCTGGGTACAACGGGAATGGGTAAAGTCCCTGATCGAAGATTCCCTTTGGGACTGAAGACGACGTAAATCAAACCGAATTTACAGAATAAGTATAAGCACCCTTGATAACCAGATTCTCATTCAGATGCTTCTGAATAAATTGCCCGCAGTTACTGCCAATCAGGTTTTCTTCGGGTTCGCCGATACTTAATAAAACATCATAACCATATTCTTTCAGTTTATCGATGAATTTCGGTTGTTCGGTGTTTTCCCAGGGATTAATCGATGAGACAATATTGTTTTTTATAGCGGAATAAGTCGGATTCACCGGTGTAAGTTTTAAGAAAAACAGGGTTGGGTTGAAATAATCCCGGATAATTTTCGGATTCACCGGAATATTTTTTGCCAGGGCGAAATTCAGGGTCACTTTGCGATCATTGCCGTTGATCAACCGCTCTCCATAATCGGCAATCTGTTTAAATGTCCACTTCCGCACCGGTATTAAACGATCCCGGACATGTTCATCGCTGGAATGAATGGAAAACTGCAACTGAAACCGACCATCTCCGTAAGATGCGTTTTTTATATCCAGCAATTCTTGAAAAAATGTTTCCGTTCCCAGCGGAGCAATGGTCGAAAGCACCGGGATAATTGCCTGCCCGGGATAACGAGTCGGCAGCTCCTTCAAAACATCCAGAACCGCCTCGTTCAACGCCGGTTCACCCATCCGGGCAAATTGAATTTTAAATTTTCGGACCGGTATCGGGCCGCTCCCGAATCGTTTTGCGATGAGATAATCAATTTGATCCAGCATTTGCTCTTTCGATAATTTTCCCTGGTAGACGGAATGGGCGTCGCAGATCAGGCATTTTATCGGACATCCGAACATTGTGGAAATAATCAGCACCCACTTTTCCCGGCGGGGCAGGGGTGGCTGCAGGGCTTCAACGAATTCGATCAGTCCACCGTCCTCTGTTCGTGCAATATAGACGATGGCTACATCTTCTCTGCCGCTGCTTGCAATTATCTCCACTTCTACCCGTTTCCTTTCAACTGTGCAGCAATGACCATGGCCGCCTTGATACCGTCACCGACGGCGATGGCTGTTTGCCGAAATGCACTATTCCTAACATCACCAATAAAATACATATTTTGTTTTACTCCGGCCTGATCATTCATAATCACTAAAGACTCCGGCAGAAAATCCAATTGCGGCTCCCGGCCAATCGCCCAAATCAGATAGTCCGCTTTCAAGGTCTCTATTTTTCCGTTACGGTAACAACGGATACCGACTGCGCCGCTCTCAGCGCTGAAAAGTTCACTAATGCTCGTGTTCTCCCGGTATTCAATACTCCCATTTGCGTCGGCCCGCCGGACAAGCAGTGGCAGCGCCTTTATTACGGTCCCACGGTTACAAATCGTCACCCTGTTCCGAGCTGCCAAATTCAAGGCATAATCAAATGCCGCATCACCAGCTCCGACAATCACAATGTGCATGTTCATTATCCCAATTAACGGATAAACTTCAGAAAATATTCTATGATATATTCCAGGGGAAATATTTATTTCTTTATTTATTTTTCGCGGTTTTGTACCGGTGGCAATAACAAGATGCCGTGCATTGAATCGCTGATTACCGAATGTCCCTATAATAAAATCGTTTTTACACTCCAGCGCAGTAAGTTCTGCCTTAATTACCGGAATTGAGTTTTTTTCCAGCTGTCTTTTAAACAAATCAACTAACTGCGGTCCGCCGATGCCATCGGGAAAACCGGGATAATTCTCCACCAGCCCGGCATTCAGCAACAGTCCGCCGATTCGATCTTTCTCAATTAAAAGGGCCGGAATGTCATACCGTTTCAACTGTAGCGCGGCGCTGATCCCGGCCGGTCCGGCCCCAATAATAATTACCTCGTAATCCATTTTAGCCTGTATCCATCAGTTCCAGAATTTCGGCTACCGTCGGTATCTCTGCAAAACCGTGCCCGAGAGTCAACAGGGCCGCCTCATGCAATCGCCGGTTGTAAGTAGCAGTGGCATCGACCGGAAAATACACCTCGAATCCCTGCATAAACGCCGACCGGGCCGTCGTTTCACAACAGAGATGAGTCATCACACCGCTGATGACCAGCTGCCGCACATTCCGCGCTTCCAGAATATTCACTATATCGGTCTTATAAAACGCATCGTACTGGCATTTTTCTATCAGTATTTCAGCCATTGGTTTAAGGGCTGCAATCAGTTCCGCCTCCTCAGTTGACTCGCGAATCATATCCCCCCACCACCTCGCCATCATTCCGGCATTTTCATCGGTATTGATATGGCGTGTGAATATCACCGGACGCCTATGTTGATTGAAAGCCGATACCAGACGCTTAATATTCTCTAAAAGGGCCGGCCCGCTGGGAATGAACGCATGGGATTTCGGTTCGAAAAAAAAGTTCTGTATATCCAGAACCAGCAGGGCCGCTTCGCCGGGCCTGAAGCACCGGTTCCGGTGACGTTGTGAATTGACGGACAAGCGTCGCATTTCAATTGCGGTTTGATGTATAGTTTCCGGTAAAAAATAGGTTTCTTTCATTGTGAATATTTTACGTTTCCTTGTAAGGCTTAAATATCATAATTAAAGTCCAAAGTTTCCACACTATTCTGAATATTTAACGGAGATTGAAATCCTTGCATCTTTTTCCAATATTCCGTATAATGTCATCGAATAGTATGTATCAACGACAGAGACAATATGACTGTTTAATGATTGGATTAGGAATCGTTGCGGTTCCTACAGGATTAATTGCATCGGCAATGACAAAAATTAATGATATAAAAAGTGACATGATAATACGTTTAATCAGCGGAATTTTTACCCTTATACTAATTATGAACAGTTGCAACAATACTTTAGACATTGATAAAAAAGCGGAACGGATTCACACCGAAACTCTGACCCTGGATTCCCATACCGACACTCCCATGGATATGCTGCGCTGGAATGCCGATATCAGTCAGAATCTCGACGGCAGTCCATGGGATGGGAAAGTTGATATACCGCGAATGCAGGTGGGCGGTTTGGATGCTATTTTCTTTGCGGCCTGGGTCGGCCAGGGACCGCGGACACCGGAAGGCAATCGCAGGGCAAACGATAAAGTTAATCGAATGATTCAAGCCATTCACAATGCCGTCGAAGCCAACAGTGATCGCACCAAACTTGCGTTGACCGCTGACGATGCACGGTGTATCTCAAAAACCGGCAAACATGCCATTTATATTGGCATCGAAAACGGTTATGCTATTGGCCGGGACCTGAGTGAAATCGAGCGATTCTACAATCTGGGCGCCCGGTATATCACCCTCTGCCATGTTGAAAATAACGACATTTGCGATTCCTCTAATGATACTACCGAACATAACGGTTTGAGTGAATTTGGAAAAAATGTTGTCCGTGAAATGAATCGTCTCGGAATGCTGGTAGATGTCTCGCATGTTTCGGATAAAGCTTTTTACGATGTGCTGGAAACATCCGGTGTTCCGGTAATCGTATCCCATTCCTGTGCCCGTGCCATCTGTGATAATCCCCGCAATATCAGTGACGAGATGCTGCTGGCACTGGCGGAAAAGGGCGGCGTCATCCAGGTAGCAATCTATACGGAATATGTCAAAACTCCCGAGCCCAATCCCGAACGCGAAGCCGTCGAAAAAGCCCTCGATGAAAAATATCCTAACTACGATCAAATGACCGAAGAAGAAAAAAAGCCGATACTGGAAGAACATTATGCACTACGGGAAAAATATCCTCTGAAACTGGCAACAGTCAGCGATTTTGTCGATCATATTGATTATATCGTCAAACTTGTTGGGATTGATTATGTGGGTATCGGTACTGATTTTGACGGTGGTGGCGAGTTAATCGGCCTGCGGGACGTCAGTCAGATGCCGAATATCACCAAAGAGTTGCTGAAACGGGGTTATTCAATGCAGGACATTCAGAAAATCTGGAGCGGAAACTTTCTGAGGGTCTTCCGGGAAGTGGAAAAGGGTAAAGAGTAGCCACAGAGACACAGAGATTATTTTCTCGCAGTCCCATTAATGAATTCTACACATTACTGAATCTTAGTGAAACTCTGTGACAGCCCCTGTGCTCTTCTGAGTTAACATTATTTATGCCGGCTTGTTAAAATATCTAAAACCTCAGCCACAGAGACATCCTTCTCTGCCAGGAGGACCAACAGATGGTAAAGCAGATCGGCGACTTCTTTTTTCATACCGGGAACATTATCACTGACGGCATCGATCACAACCTCCGTTGCTTCTTCACCAATCTTCTGGGCAATCCGGTTGATCCCGGCATCGAAGAGTTTATTGGTGTAAGAACCCGGTTTCGGATTGGCTTTACGATCGGCAATTATTTTCTCTAAAACAAAAAGAAAAACCCTGCTGTCGCGGTTGATTTCCTTAAAACAGGTGTCGGCGCCGGTATGACAGATCGGGCCGGCGGGATTTGCTTTCACTAACAATGTATCGCCGTCACAATCAATCAGAATTTCTTTCGACAACAGGAAATTTCCCGACGTTTCCCCTTTTGTCCAAAGCTGCTGGCGAGACCTGCTGAAAAACGTAACCTTGCCGGTTTCCAGTGTTTTCTCGTAGGCAATCCGGTTCATATAACCCAGCATCAGCACTTTGCCGGTCTGATCATCCTGCACGATCGCCGGAATAAGTCCTCTGTCAAAATCTATTTTCATAAGCGCACCTCTATTTTATTCTCTCGTAAATACCGTTTCAAATCGGGGATCGGAATTTCGCCGAAGTGAAACACACTGGCGGCCAGCGCCGCATCGGCTTTTCCCTCGTTAAAAACATCCAAAAAATGATTGCGCGTGCCGGCGCCGCCGGAGGCAATCACCGGAATCGGCAGATTTTCAGCCAACTCCCGAATTATCTTCAAAGCAAAACCATTTTTCGTGCCGTCGTGATCCATGGATGTCAGCAGGATTTCCCCGGCACCGCGATCAACGATTTCCATTGCCCAGTCCCGGGTAATTCTCTCCGTTGGCGTTCGTCCGCCATGAATATAAACAATATCGCCGGTTTCCGTATGCTTGGTATCGATCGCTACGACAATGCACTGGCTGCCGAAACGTCTGGCCAGAATTTCAACCAAATCCGGATTGTTGACAGCGGCGGTATTGATGGAAATCTTATCCGCTCCGGCATCCAGCAAACGGGCCACATCATCCTCGTTGCGGATGCCGCCACCAACCGTAAAAGGAATGGTCAGCGTCCGTGCAACTTTTTCCACCAATCCGGCAAAAGTTCGGCGTTTTTCCACCGATGCTGTAATGTCCAGGTAAACCAGTTCATCGGCGCCCTGCTCAGCATAGGCGGCACCCAGTTCCACCGGATCACCAGCATGCCGGATATTAATAAAATTCACACCCTTGACTGTCTGCCCATCCCTGATATCCAAACAGGGAATGATCCGTTTCGCTAACATAAAAATCCTTTCAGCTCGGCCAATTGGATCCGGCCTTCATAAATGGCTTTGCCAATGATCACCGCATCAATTCTATTATCATTCAATTGATGAACATCATCGATATTGCTGACTCCGCCACTGGCAACAAGATATAAATCGGGAAAGCCTTCTTTTATTTCCTGATAAAGTATAAAGGCCGGCCCGCTCAGCATACCATCTCTGGAAACATCGGTGCAAATCGTTTGAGTGATTCCCTTTTCCATATACTCCTCCAGAAATTGAAACAGATCACGGTCCGATTCCTCTTGCCAACCGTGAATGGCGATCTTGCGATCTTTGACATCGGCGCCCAGGATAATCTTTTCACTGCCAAATTGTTTCAGCCAATCATGAACTTTCTTTGGTTCTTTTACCGAAATGCTGCCGGCGGTAATCATCGCCGCCCCCGACTCAAAGGCAATTCGTAAGTCCTCATCGGTCTGCACTCCGCCGCCAAAATCAATGACCAGTTCGGTTTTTGATGCGATTATTTCCAGCACCGCCCAGTTGACTACTTTTTTTGTCCGGGCGCCATCCAGATCAACAAGGTGCAACCGTAGAATTCCTAGATCCTGAAACCTTTTTGCCACATCCAGCGGATTCTGATCATATATTTTCTTACTGTCGAATTCGCCCCGGCTCAGGCGCACACATTTTCCATCAATAATATCGATAGCCGGTATAATCGTAATCATAGTGCTAAAAAATTCCGCAATATCTGTTCACCGACAGTCCCGCTCTTTTCGGGATGGAACTGCACGGCATAAAAATTATCCTGCTGCATAGCCGCACTGAATGGTAAGATGTAATCCGTAGTCGCTATCGTAAAGGTATCCAATTCGGCATAATAACTATGGACAAAATAGACATACGCATCTGGATCGACTTTTCGAAACAGATCACCTTTCAAATCGCGAATTTGGTTCCAGCCCATATGCGGCACCTTATCATCCGGCGGAAAACGCCGCACATCTGTATTGAAGATACCGAGACATTTGCTGCTATTTTCTTCGGAATTCCGACACAGCAATTGCAGACCGAGACAGATTCCAAGGACCGGTTGTGTTAGTAACGGAATCAGATCGGCGATACCGCTCCGCCTGATATTTTCCATCGCCGACGATGCTTCACCAACTCCGGGAAAGATCACCTTGTCCGCAGAACGAATTTCCTGTAAATCATCAGTCACCAACGGGTCAATCCCCAAACGCTGCAGCGCCAGTCGTACAGAGTGAATATTCCCGGCGTTATATTTGATCACCGCGATGTTCATAGCACACCCTTTGTGCTGGGAATCCCGGCATTGCGTTCATCCCGGCGAATGGCCATCCGAATCGCCCGTCCGACAGCCTTGAATATCGCTTCAATCTTGTGATGTTCATTTTCGCCACTGACGTTGATATTGAGATTGCATTTGGCTGTGTCGGCAAAGGATTTGAAAAAATGGTAAAAAAGTTCAGTGGGCATTTTACCGATATATTCACGTTGAAATTTAGCATCCCAGACCAGTTCGCTGCGACCCGAAAAATCAATCGCTACCTGGGCTAGTGATTCGTCCATCGGCAGCAAAAAACCATAGCGGTTAATGCCTGCTTTATCGCCCAGTGCTTTGTTGAATGCCTCTCCGCATACCAGCGCGACATCTTCAGCGGTATGATGTTCATCCACTTTCAGATCACCTTTGGCTTTCAATTCCATCCGGCATCCTGAATGCTCAACCAGCAGCGTCAACATATGATCAAGAAAACCAATTCCTGTATCGACGTTACTTTTTCCATCACTCTCAAGACAAAGTTTGAGATTAATATCGGTTTCACTGGTTTTACGTTTAATCGTAACACAGCGTTGCGGATATGCCAGGTAGCGATAAATTTCCTCCCAATCACTTGTAATCCAATCCGCTTTCACATCTTTGTTGTCGCCGAGATAAATGGCTTTTGAACCCAGGTTTTCCGCCAGTTGAATGTCAGTTTCCCGGTCGCCAATGACATAGGAATTGGCCAGATCAAAATTCCCCACCATGTATTTTGTCAACATCCCGGTTCGAGGCTTGCGTGTTGGAGCATTGTCTTTCGGCAGGCTGTGATCGATCAAAATATCGCTGAAAACAATTCCTTCATTCCGGAATGTAGACATCATTTTGTTCTGCACCGTCCAAAAATTATCCTCGGGAAAAGAGATAGTTCCCAGCCCATCCTGATTGCTGACCATTACCAGTTCGTAATCCAGTTCCCTGACAATTTTCCCCAGCGCCGTAATCACACCGGGGTAAAACTCCAGTTTCTCCAGAGAATCCACCTGCTGGTCCGGTGGTTCCAAAATCAGGGTTCCATCGCGATCGATAAATAGGACCTTTTTCATTATTTAACCTCTGTATATTTTCAATGTATTTATCAATGTTTTATTCTCTTCGGCGGTGCCAACCGTAATCCGCAAACTTTCCTCACAACGAATGACATTCGACCGGTCCCGAACGATTATCTGTTTGTCAATCAGAAAATCAAAAACCTTTTTGGCCCCCTGAAATTTCACCAGCACAAAATTGGCGTCGCTTGGATAAACAGTTTTCACAATCTTGAGATTTTTCAATTGTTTAATTAATGCCTCCCGTTCAGTCAGAATTTGTGCCACCAGATCGTTTTTTTTATCCACATATGACAATGCCTCAAGTGCCAGCTGCTGCGTTGCGCCATTGACATTGTAGGGATATTTTATTTTCGTCAGCAATTCAATAATCTGCGAGTCGGCAAAGGCCATCCCAAGGCGAATACTCGCCAGTCCCCAGGCTTTTGAAAAAGTCTGCATGATGACCAAGTTCGGGTATTGATTCAGTTTCGGGAGCCAACTGTGTTCCGGTGCAAAATCGATATAGGCTTCATCGATGATAACTAAACCAATGAAATTTTCCAAAATCTTCTGAATGTCCGATTCCCGAAGACAATTACTTGTGGGATTATTGGGCGAACAGATAAAGATGAGTTTCACCGAATCGGTATTCCGCAAAACCGAGACTGTGTCAATCTGAAAAGCCGGGGTCAGCAGAACTTCAACGAGAGCCACATTATTGATATCTGCTGCCACTTTATACATCCCGTATGTCGGCGGTAATATCATGATTTTATCATCAGCCGGTTCGCAAAATGCCCGAATCAGCAGATCAATCACCTCATCGCTGCCATTTCCCAGAAACAGACGGTCCATCGTACTTCCTTTAATCGCCGCGATCCGGGCTTTCAGTTCGATTTGCCGGGGATCGGGGTAGCGATTCAGATCTATGTTCAAGACTGAGCCAATTGAATTTTCATTGGCATCCAGGAAAATACCGGTATCCCCATTATACTCATCCCGGGCGCAGGAATAGGGCTTCAATTCCCGAACGTTTTTCCGGGCTAACCGTTGAATATCAAGCATTCACAGACTCCTTCTCCAGTGACGAAAGGCGAATCGATACCGCGTTTTTATGAGCATCCAGTCCTTCGGCCGCCGCCATGCATTCGATGGCATTCCCAATGGCTTGAAGACCATTTCGCGAAAGTGACTGAAAAGTGATTTTTTTAACAAAGCTATCGACTGATAATCCACTGTAATTGCGGGCATAACCGTAAGTTGGTAATGTGTGATTCGTTCCCGAAGCATAATCACCGGCGGATTCCGGTGTGTAGGCGCCGATAAACACGCTGCCGGCATTGATGACCTTTTCGGCCAGTTTATCTGCATCTTTCGTCATAATGATCAAATGTTCCGGTGCATAGGCGTTGGCAAAATCTTTCATTTCATCTGAGTCTTGCAGCAGAATTATTCGGCTGTTTTCCAATGCTTTTTCAGCAATCTCTCTCCTGGGCAGTTCCTGCAACTGACGCTGAACCGCTACCTGAACATCTTTCACAAGGGGTTCACTGTCCGTTACCAGAATTACCTGGCTGTCAACGCCATGTTCGGCCTGGGAAAGCAGGTCCACTGCGACAAATTCCGGATTGGCGGTTTCATCCGCCACAACCGCTAGTTCCGACGGACCGGCGGGCATATCGATGGCCACGCCGTCACGACTGACCAGTTGTTTGGCCAGCGTAACCCAGGAATTTCCCGGCCCGAATATTTTATCCACCCGCGGCACATTTTCCGTTCCATAAGCCATAGCCGCCACCGCCTGAGCGCCGCCGATTTTGAACATCTTCGTCACACCCAACTCTTTTGCCACATAGAGAATGACCGGATTGACGCTGCCATCCTTCGCCGGTGGTGTACACAAGACAATCTCGGAACATCCCGCAATTTTCGCCGGAATTGCCAGCATCAGGACTGTCGAAAACAGAGGAGCAGTCCCGCCGGGAATGTAGAGGCCGACTTTTTCAATCGGAACGCTTTTTCGCCAGCAGCGAACGCCCGGTTGGGTTTCGACTACCGGTTCCTGTATTAATTGTGATTTGTGGAATTTTGTGATATTATCGATGGCTAATTGGATAGCATTTCTCAGTTCAGGAGTAACTTTTTCAGATGCACGCTCAAATTCAGTTTCCGATACCCTCAAATCATCAAGCATAACATCATCGAATTTCCGGCCAAAGTCAAATAATGCCGCATCACCGCTTTTTCGCACCGCTTCCAAAATCGCAATAACACTCGCTTCGGCAATTTCAGCCGAATTTTGCGGACGTTTTAAAAGTTCCAACCAATCTTCTCGTTTTGGATATAGATATACTTCCATGCTGACCTCTATAAGATCATTTTTTCAATGGGAATGACCAGAATGCCCTGGGCGCCGGCAGCCTTCAACGCCTCGATCTTCTCCCAGAATTCATCTTCTTCGATAACCGAATGAACCGAGCTCCAGCCTTCTGTGGAAAGTGGCATAATCGTCGGGCTTTTCATACCGGGCAGCAATTTACATATGTCCTTGATTCGATCGTTCGGGGCATTCAACAAAATATATTTCCGGTTGCCGGCAGTCTGTACCGCCCGAATCCTGAACAACAGTTTGTTCAGTAATTCCTGCTTTTCAGCAGCTAACTTTTCACCGACGACCAACACTGCTTCCGAACGTATTACTGTTTCAACTTCCCGCAAACCGTTCGACAGCAGGGTACTCCCGGTGCTGACGATATCAAAAATCGCATCGGCCAAGCCGATTCCCGGAGCAATTTCTACCGAACCGCTGATCTCATGCACATTGGCGTTAATTTTCTTTTCGTCTAAAAATGTTTTTAAAATATTAGGATAAGACGTGGCGATATTCAATCCATTCAAATCACCGGCATTTCTGTATTCCATACTTTTCGGAACAGCAATTGACAGACGGCAGCGGGCAAATCCCAAACGCTCAATAATTTTCAACGGTCGGTTCTTTTCCCGATAGATATTTTCGCCGACGATACCGATATCGGCAATGCCGTCGGCCACACATTCGGGAATATCATCATCACGCAGATAAAGTATCTGCATGGGAAAATTGCTGGCCTTTGACTTCAGTTTGGAACTGCCGCCATTTTCGAATGCGATACCGCATTCATGCAGCAGCTTGACGGTTTTTTCACTGAGCCGGCCGGATTTTTGGATTGCAAGTGTTAACATAAGTTTCCTTTCATAATAAAAAACCCGGTTCTTTGTGGGGAACCGGGCTAAAATCTACGCTTTGAGAATCACACTATCTCATCCCAGTTCCTCTCCGGGAAATATGATGATTCAGATGATGTGTATTCAGTGTCATGTCTTTCTCAATAATTCCAGTCGGAAAGTAGCAGTTTTTTTTTCTATTGTCAATTAAAAAGTAGTGACACGGCATGCCGTGTTTTTACAATGATAATTTTTCTCACTGATTATTTTATGCAATCAGATGTATATAATACTTGACATGATGTATATAATACACTACATTTGATCAGAATTATGGAGAATGTGATGGAATTAAAGAACAATTTAAAAAGATATCGGTTCGACAACAATCAGTTAACCCAGGAAAAAATGGCCGAAGCCCTGGATGTGTCCCGTCAAACTATTATTGCCATTGAAAGCGGGAAGTTCAATCCGTCGGTCAAACTGGCATTGAAAATGGCCAACCTGTTCCAGTGCCGGATCGAAGACCTGTTTTACATGGAGGAGAAATAAGATGATTTTCAGATTTTGGTTCGAAAGCATTGTGGGATTATTTTGTATTATCTGTATGCTCTTATTTGGACAGGCCGGCGCCGCCAGTTTCGCCCTGTTCGCGCTGCTACCGGTTATCATGCGCATTAGAAAAATGACAAAACCGGATGAGCGAGAATTGCAGTTATTCTATAAGGCGGGAAATTTGTCGATTGCTCTGGTTATCATTACCATCTACCTGATCAGCCACTTTTCCGGTGTTGCGATCAACGGCCACGCCATCGGTGACAACTGGATGTTTCTCAGCATCACATCTATTCTGATGTTCCACGGGATTGCAGGGTTGATTGTGTTTCGTAAATGATAATCAAAACATTATATTCCGTTAATGATAAAAAACATTCGACATTCTCCATTTTTTATACAATATTTAGATAGAAAACTGATGAATATCGTGAATTGAAAAGGAATAGAATATGACTTGGCAAGATTACATACCAAACGATCTCAGTAATTTATACGAAATCCATGATTTTAAGCATGCTGCTGCAATTTTATCTAAAGAATTTCCAAAAGAATTTGATGAAATCTGTAATGCTCTTAGAATCTTTAGGTTTACCACAGATGATATTATAGCCTCAGGGGGAAACGAGAGCCATATCCCCAAATTAGTCTCAAATATTTTAAGACCTGTAGGATGGCAAGAAAGAAATCTTGGGGCAGAATTGAATGTCTTTGAAATAAAAGGTAGATCTACTAAAGAATTGAAAAGCTCAATAAGCCACGGATCACATAAAGTAGACTACATTAAAGGCCGGGTAGCATTTGATCTTGAATGGAACAGTAAAGATCAGACATTTGATCGAGATTTATACGCATTCAGAGCTTTTTTCGAGTATGATGCAATTAGTTTAGGGATATTAGTTACAAGGAGTAATGATCTGGATCCATTATTCAAGGAATTGGGAGTAAAAAATAAGTATGGAGCAAGTACAACACATATGGGAAAATTATTACCAAGGTTAATTGCGGGTCGTAATGGTGGTTGTCCAGTATTAGTATTTGGAATAACAACAAAACTCATCAAAGATCGTGAATAATATTATGACAGCTGCAGATGATTTTAGGAAATTTGTAAAAGATAATAAATTCTCAACAATACTAGCAGATCCACCCTGGCAATTTCAGAATCGTACAGGAAAAATGGCACCTGAACATAAACGCCTTGCTAGATATCCAACAATAAAATTAGAACAGATAAAAAATATACCTGTAAAGGATGTATTATCTGAATCTGCTCACCTATATTTGTGGGTTCCAAATGCACTTTTATTCGAAGGTCTTGAGGTAATGAAAGCTTGGGGTTTTACTTATAAAACAAATATAATTTGGTATAAAATACGAAAAGATGGTGGTCCAGACAGAAGAGGTGTTGGATTCTATTTTAGAAATGTAACTGAAATGTTATTGTTTGGAGTTAAAGGAAAGAACATACGCACGCTAAAACCTGGCAGAACTCAAGAAAATATTATTGTAAAACAAAAAAGAGAACATAGCAGAAAACCAGATGAGCAATATGCTATAATTGAATCTTGTAGTTGGGGGCCTTATTTAGAAATGTTCGCAAGAGGTTCAAGAGAAAATTGGTATTGTTGGGGTAATCAAGTCGACGATTACTATCCAAGTTGGGGCACCTATAAAAATCATTCACAAAATAGCACAAAACATATTCCAAATTTTGATAGAGAATACGATAAAAATATAAATACTCAACTAAGGTTCTTGGAAAAACAAAAAAAGTATACAACTGAGAAAAAGTAAATGATAGCACGGCATACCGTACCCCTACAATGATAATTTTTCCACAATCCGATCACCCATTTCCGCCGTACCGACTTTTCTCCCGTCTGCCTGCCAAATATCACCGGTGCGGTAGCCGTCGTTGAGAACATCTTCCACTGCTTTTTCAATTGCTTCTGCCGCCTCAACCATCTCAAAAGAATAGCGCAGCATCATCGCAACGCTGAGGATTTGCGCGATAGGATTGGCGATTCCCTGACCGGCAATATCCGGGGCCGATCCGCCGCCGGGTTCATACATGCCGAAACTGCCGTCCGCGATGCTGGCGCTTGGCAGCATTCCGAGGCTGCCGGTCAGTGCCGCAGCCTCATCGGATAAAATATCCCCGAACATATTTCCGCAAAGCATCACATCGAACTGCTGGGGATTTTTGGTCAATTGCATGGCCGCATTATCCACATACATGGGTTCGTATTCCACATCGGGATACTCTTTGACGATTTCTTCAACCACCTGGCGCCAGAAAACCATGGTCGTCAGGACATTGGCTTTGTCGATGGATGTCACTTTATTGCGCCGTTTGCGGGCTGCTTTAAAAGCAACCCGGGCGATACGCTTGATTTCCGCTCTTGAATAGATCATTGTATCGAAGGCGGCTTCCGTTTCACCATCACCCGTCCGGCCTTTTGGCTTGCCGAAGTAAATCCCGCCAGTCAGTTCCCGAACCACCAGAATATCGAATCCCTTGCCGCTGATGTCGCTCCGCAATGGCGACGCAAAGGCCAGCGAGGAGTACAATTTTGCCGGACGCAGATTGGCGTAAAGTCCAAAGGCTTTCCGAAGACCCAAAAGGGAATTCACTTCGACTCCGCGCCAGCGGTCCGTATCCTGTTCACGCACCGGGCCGCCCACCGATCCAAATAAAATCGCATCGGATTCCCGGCAGATTTTCAAGGTTTCTTCCGGTAAATGAGTTTGATAATCGTCCCAGGCAGCGCCGCCAACCAGCGCGTGTCTGTATTCAAATTTCACATTATATTTCAACTGAACAGTATCCAGTACTTTGATGGCTTCCCGCATCACTTCCGGACCGATTCCGTCACCCGGCAGAACCGCAATCTTTTTTACGTTCATTATGATTTCCTCACAATATAATTCAATAGACCGCCGGCAGCGATGATTTCACGGGCAAATTCTGGAATAGCCAGAAATTCATATTGCTCTTTTTTCGTCATATTGTTAATGACACCATTTTCGATATCAATTTCCAGTTTATCACCGGAGTCAACTTTATCACTGATTCCTTTACATTCAATGGCGATAAAACCGTTATTGATACAGTTCCGGTAAAAGATTCGGCCAAATGTATCGGCAATAACCGCCCGGATACCGGCGCCCCGCAAAGCCCAGACCGCATGCTCCCGGGAACTGCCGCAACCGAAATCTTCCCCGGCAATAATCATATCACCGGTTTTGACCTTATTTAAAAAATCAACATCAATATCCTCCATGGCATGCTTTGCCAAGTCGGCCTCTTTGTCCATATTCAGATAGCGGGCCGGAATAATTTCGTCGGTGTTAATGTGGTCACGTTTATAGCAATGTGCATTTCCTGTCATGGTTTCTCCTGTAGATATTTTCGCGGGTCTGCAATTTTGCCTGCAATGGCCGAAGCTGCGACTGTGGCCGGGCTGCCGAGATAGACTTCTGACTTCGGGCTGCCCATGCGCCCGACAAAATTCCGGTTAGTGGAGCTGATACAACGTTCACCGGCGGCTAAAATACCCATGTGCCCGCCAAGGCAAGCGCCGCAGGTTGGGGCTGATACCGTTGCTCCGGCATCCATGAATATATCCAGCAAGCCCTCTTTATTAGCCTGTTTCCAGATATCCGTCGTAGCGGGTACAACAATCATCCGGGTATTTTTCGCTACTTTTTTATCTTTCATAATTTCTGCAGCAACTCGTAAATCCTCGATTCGCCCGTTGGTACAGCTGCCCAGATAGGCCTGATCCACCAGGATATTGCCGGCTTGCGAAACCGGTTTGCAATTACTCGGTAAATGAGGAAACGCTACAATCGGTTCGAGATCAGAAATATCAATGTCGATAACTTGACAGTACTCCGCATCGGGATCACTGCTGAACAATTCGAAGGACTCATTCGTGCGGGCTTTAACATAATCAATCGTTTTTTGGTCGGGATTAATGATGCCTGATTTGCCACCCGCTTCGATAGCCATATTGCAGATCGTCATTCGTGCTTCAACAGATAAATCGTCAATCAGTTCACCGGTGAATTCCATGGTTTTATACAATGCGCCATCAACTCCAATCCGCCGAATAATTTCCAGGATCACATCCTTGGAATAAACGCCTTTGCCGAGTTTTCCTTTCAGGCGAAACAGGATGGTTTCCGGCACTTTAAACCAGAGTTCGCCGGTGGCCAGAGTCGCTGCCAGATCGGTACTGCCGACGCCGGTAGAAAACGCGCCCAGTGCACCATGCGTCGAAGTATGACTGTCACCGCAGATTATTGTCGTTCCGGGGCGGACATGCCCCTGTTCCGGCAGCAGTGCATGGCAGACACCATGTCGCCCTAATTCATAAAATTTTCCGATATCCTGATCTTTGGCCCAGCGCCGGATTTTCGCCACCATCTCCGCCGATTTAATGTCTTTATTTGGTACAAAATGGTCCGGCATGACCACTACCCGTTCAGGATAGGCGACTTTGCTTAATCCTTTCTCTGCCAGCATATCGATGGCCGGCGTGGTGGTCACATCGTGACACATAATCACATCGATTTCGGCATTGATCAATTCACCGGGTTTGACACTGTCGCGACCACAGTGGGCCGCAAGAATCTTTTCTGTAATCGTACTTCCCAAAGTCTACTCCTTTATCCCTGAGCCTGAATTGTTTCTCTGTAGTTCAGCGCTTTGTTAATTCCCTTAATGATCGCCTTGGCGCTGGCGCGGATGACGTCTTCGTCCACCGCCCGGGCAATAAACACATTAAAGTTTTCGTCAGATAATTTGATCGATACATCGGCCAGGGCATCGGTCCCGCCGGTAATTGCTTTCAGGTGATAATCCTGCAATTTCAGCGATGGATCAACCACTTGCCAGATCGCATTACTGATTGCATCAACCGGACCGTCACCGATTCCGGCGGCGATTTTGACCTCTCCGTTTACTCTTAATTTTATCGACGCGGTTGGGATCATATTTGATCCGGTGACAACCGAAAATTCTTCCAGTTTGACAAACTGTTCCTCTTCGGTCAACTGATGGGTAATGTCCCGAGCAATGGCAATCACGTCGTCGCGTTCGACGGACTTTTCTTTGTCCGCCAATTCCTTTACCCGTTCGGTGACCTGGGAGATTGTCTCTTTGTCCAATTGAAAACCCTCTTCTTCCAAAAGCGCCGACACAGCATGTTTTCCGGAATGTTTACCGATGACCAGGTTTTCACCAGTCCAGCCAACTTCCTCCGGTGTCATAATTTCGTAGGTCTGCTTGCTTTTCAAGACGCCGTGTTGGTGTATGCCGGCCTCATGAGCAAAGGCATTATCGCCGACAATCGCTTTATTTCGTTGAATGTCAATCCCGGTCAGATTCGAGACCAAACGACTGGTCCGGTAAATCTCCCGGGTATTCACATTCGTATTGACATTAAAATAATCCTGACGGGTCACCAGGTTCATAATGATCTCCTCCAGAGAGGCATTCCCAGCCCGTTCGCCGATACCGTTGATGCAGCCTTCCACCTGTGTCGCCCCGGATTCAACCGCTGCCAGGGAATTGGCCACCGCATTGCCCAGATCATTATGACAATGTACACTGATTACCACGTTTTTGGCTTCCGGTACTTTTTCAAAGAGATAGCGAATCCGGTTGCCAAATTCAATGGGTTCCGAATAACCAACGGTATCAGGAATATTGATCGTCGTGGCTCCGGCGTCAATCGCCGCTTTAACAACAGCACACATATAGTCCAGACTGGTCCGGGCGGCGTCTTCCGGCGAAAATTCCACATCATCACAATAAGTTCTGGCCCGTTTCACCGCTTTGACAGCGAGTTCAATAATCTCATCTTTACTTTTCTGCAATTTCTTTTCGCGGTGGACTTTAGACGTGGCAATAAACGTATGAATACGCGGTTTATCGGAATATTTCACAGCTTCCCAGCAGCGATCAATATCCACATCGTTCGCCCGCGCCAACCCGCAGATTATCGGTCCCTTCACATTCTGAGCGATCAGTTTCACCGCTTCAAAATCACCGTCGGAAGCAATCGGGAATCCCGCTTCAATAACATCCACACCCAGACGGGCGAGCTGATGAGCAATGACCAGTTTTTCATTCACGGTCAATGAAGCGCCGGGACTCTGTTCACCGTCCCGCAGGGTGGTATCAAAAATAATAATGTTTCGCTTTTCCATAGTTACTCCTCAGTCTAATTCCCGTTACGGTTTTTCATTAAATAGTAAGAAATACTGTCGGTTAACGCCTGCCAGCTGGCCTCGATGATATTTTCCGAGACGCCAACCGTATTCCAGGTTTTTTTCTCATCACTGGACTCGATCAGGACTCGCACTTTAGCCGATGTGGCCGCGTTGGCATTAATAACCCGGACCTTGTAGTCCGAAAGTTTCATTTCATCGATTTCCGGGTAAAAGTTAATCAGCGCTTTACGCAGAGCATTATCCAGGGCATTTACCGGGCCGACGCCTTCCGATGCCGTATGTTCGACCTGATCATTCACAATCATCCGCACCGTTGCTTCGGACCGAATCTCATCGGATTCATTTTTCTCGATCAATATCCGAAAACCCTGCAAAGTAAAATAATTGCGATATTCGTTTTTAAGTTTTTTAATCAACAGCTCCAGCGATCCTTCCGCTGCCTCGAATTCATACCCTTCGTGCTCAAGTTGTTTCAATTGCTGCACAATCTCCGGGATTTTATCCGTATCCGATTCGAGATCAACTCCAAGTTCGTCGGCCTTGAAAACAATATTGCTTTTTCCCGACAGGTCGGACACTAACACCCGGCGTTTATTGCCAACGGTCTCCGGTTTAATATGCTCATAACTGGCGGAATCCCGCATTACAGCACTGACATGGATACCGCCTTTATGGGCAAAAGCGCTCTTCCCGACAAAAGGCATATTGTTGGGATGAACCAGGTTGGCAATTTCACTGACATAATGTGAAAGAGCCGTGATTTTGGCCATATTTTCTGAAGGAATACACGCATATCCGGCTTTCAACTGCAGGTTTGGAATAACCGTACAGAGGTTTGCATTTCCGCTTCGTTCACCATAACCGTTGATGGTTCCCTGCACATGCACGCAACCGTTTTGAACGGCCACCAGGCTGTTTGCAGCTGCCAGACCGGAATCGTTATGGGCATGAATACCTAACGGCACCGATACATTCTGCTTAACTTCACGAACAATTTCAGCAATCTCATTGGTGAGCGAACCGCCATTGGTGTCACAGAGAACCAGCACATCGGCGCCGGCACTTTCGGCAACTTTCAATGCTTCCAGGGCGTAGTCCGGGTCATCCTTATAGCCATCAAAAAAATGTTCAGCATCGAAGATTACTTCTTTACCGTTTGCTTTCAGAAAAGCGACACTTTCCCGAATCATATCCAGGTTTTGCTGCTTGGTAACCCGCAGAGCTTTTTCCACATGAAAGACCCAGGTTTTGCCAAACACCGATACTGCGGGAGTTTCCGCTTCCAGCAGAGCCAGAATATTCGGGTCCTCTTCGACTTTATTTTTCGCATGTTTCGTAGAACCAAAGGCTACAATTTTTGCCTGTTTGTAGTTTTCGTTTTTCGCTTTTTTGAAAAACAGAACGTCTTTGGGATTCGAGCCCGGCCAACCGCCTTCAATATAGTGTATACCGAATTCATCCAGTTTTTTAGCGATATGCAGTTTATCTTCCAGAGAAAAAGATATACTCTCGCTCTGGGAACCGTCCCGCAGAGTTGTATCGAACAATTTTACCATTGAGGTTTGCATCTTATTTTCCTTTTTTCAACCACGCCATCATTCCGCGCAATTGCTTACCGGTTTTTTCGATCAGCAATTCATCGTGTTCACGACGCAGTGCATTCAATGTCGGCCGCCCGGCCTGATTTTCCAGAATCCACTCTTTGGCAAAGCGTCCGTCCTGAACTTCCCGAAGAATGGCCTTCATTTCTTTCTTTACATCATCGTTGACCAATCGCGGCCCCCGGCTCATTCCGCCGTATTCCGCCGTATCACTGACGGAGTAGTACATTCCGGCGATACCGCCCTCATAAAACAGGTCCACGATCAATTTCATTTCATGCAGACATTCGAAATAGGCTATTTCCGGCTGGTAGCCGGCCTCAACCAGGGTCTGAAAACCGGCTTTGATCAGTTCCGAAACACCACCGCAGAGTACAGCCTGTTCTCCAAAGAGATCGGTCTCTGTTTCTTCTTTAAAGCTAGTCTCGATAATCCCGGCACGCCCCGCGCCAATTCCACAAGCATGTGCCAAGGCCAGGTCTTTGGCTTTACCGGTGGCATCCTGGTAAATGGCAATCAGCGACGGCACTCCGGCGCCGATTTCATATTGACGGCGGACCAGATGACCGGGTCCTTTCGGGGCCACCATGTAGACATCCACATCCTTTGGAGGTACAACCTGCCCGAAATGAATATTAAAACCGTGCGAGAATACAAGTGCTTTACCGGGTGTCAGGTTCTGTTTGATCTCTTCGGTATAAATGCGTTTCTGCAATTCATCGGGTACCAAAATCTGAATTACATCAGCCTTCGCGCTGGCTTCTGCGGCTGACGCCGGTTTGAAACCATGACTTTGAGCCAGTTTGAAATTGTCACTGCCTTCTACATCCGCGACAATCACGGTATAGCCACTATCCCGCAGGTTCTGCGCCTGAGCATGACCCTGACTGCCATAACCAATAATCGCAATCGTTTTTTCTTTTAATACTTTCTGATCAGCATCTTTGTCGTAATACATCTTAATCGCCATTTTTATTTTCTCCTTTTTTTGGTAATTGATATTCAGCCATTGCAAATTCTCCGCTACGAATATACTCCTGAATTCCATACGGACGGACCATCTCGATAAAGCGGTCTATTTTCCGGGGGGTCCCGGCCAATTCCAGAATCACATGATCAGTAGCCACATCGATCGGATTGGCTTTAAATACCTGCATCAGATGAAACAGGTCAGTCCGGTTTTTTTCCTTTACTTCCAGTTTCAGAATAATGTACTCCCGGACGATATAGTTATTTTTATGAGAAATGTCCATTACCCGGACTGTATCGACGAGCTTATTCAGCTGTTTTATGATCTGTTCAATATGTTCGTCGCTCTCCTCTACCACCAGGCTGATTTTATAGACATTCGGGTCTTCTGTGGGCGCCCCGATGACGCTTTCAATATTATACCCGCGCTGAGACAGCAAACCAGATACCCGGGCCAGAACCCCCGAACTGTTTAAGACTGTAACGATAATTGTGTGCTTTTCAACCATTATTAGTCTCCTAACATCATGTCGCTTAAGGGCTTCCCGGCCGAAACCATGGGAAACACGTTCTCTTCACGATTTACAAAAAATTCCATCAATACCGGCCCCTCTTCGGCCAATCCTTTTTTCAGAACCTCTTCAACTTCGGTCCTGGTTTTTGCCCGGTAACCGTTCATTCCATTGGCCTCGGCTATTTTTACCAGATCCGGCAGATACTGCGGCGGACAATTGCCGTTGGGCCCCCGGCATTCATCGGGACAATCCGGCGTCTGCTGCAGGCAAACCCGGGAATATTTCTTATCCCAGAACAAATCCTGCCATTGCCGAACCATTCCCAGGTAAAAATTGTTCAGAACCACAACTTTCACGGGAATCCGGTTGATCGCACAAGTGGCCAATTCCTGAATGTTCATTTGAATACCGCCGTCACCGGAAATACACACCACCTGGGTACCAGGGTTTGCAACCGCCGCTCCCATTGCCGCCGGAAGACCAAATCCCATTGTTCCAAGACCGCCGGAACTTAAAAATTTCCGCGGATGTCGGTAATGACAGTACAGCGCCGACCACATCTGTTGCTGACCGACGTCAGTAACAATAATCACAGCATTGTTCACAAATTCATTCAACCGTTCGATGACATATTGCGGATTTATCGTCCCATTACTAGCATCCATATACTTTAATGGATATTTTGTCTTCCAGAAATCGGTCCGTTCATTCCAGGAGTTTTTCGACCGCGGTTTGACTTTTTCAATCAGTTGCTGTAGAACAACTTTGGCATCGCCTACCACCGGAATGTCGGCTTTGACATTTTTACCAATTTCCGCCGGATCAATGTCAATATGGACCACCGTTGTATTCTTCGCGAAGGTATGCCGCGGGCCGGTAATCCGGTCGTCAAAACGGACACCAACCGCAATCATCAGATCGCACTCCACAAGTGCTTTGTTTGCAGCGACCCGTCCGTGCATTCCGGGCATTCCCAGAAAACAGGGGTGATCAAAGGGAACCGAACCCAATCCCATCAATGTAACAACCACTGGGATTTGTGTTTTTTCAATCAACTGCAACAGTTCATCTGTAGCGCTGGCGCTAATGATACCGCCGCCGGTATATAACAATGGTTTCTGAGCATAGGCAATCGCATCAGCCAATTTTTTAATCTGACCGTTATTGCCTTTTCTGACCGGTTTATAGCCCGGCAGATTCACTGATTCCGGGTAGCTGTAATTCTTCAGTTTCGCATTGGCAACATCAACCGGAATATCAATCGATACCGGTCCCGGCCGACCAGTCCTTGCAATATAAAAAGCCTCTTTTATTATTTGCGGCAGTTCCCTGACATCTTTAACCAGGTAATTGTGCTTACAGATCGAGCGGGTCAATCCCAGCATATCAGTCTCCTGAAAAGCGTCGGTCCCGATGTTGCCGGTTGCAACCTGTCCACTGATGACTACAATCGGCGATGAGTCCAGTTTTGCAGTGGCAATCCCGGTAATCGTATTGGTTGCTCCGGGTCCGGAAGTTACCAGACAGACCCCGACTTTACCGGTGGAGCGGGCATAACCATCAGCCGCATGGGTGGCCCCCTGTTCATGCCGGGTCAGTAAAAACTTAATGTCTTTGGTAGAATAGAGAACATCAAAGATCGGGATAACAACACCGCCGGGATAGCCAAAAATGGTATCGACACCCTCTCTTCTCAATCCGTCTATTAATATTTCTGCTCCATTCATAATAACCTCATCTTGATATATCAGTTTTATATTTTTAACACTGCACCCTTACTGGCGGAGGAGGCCATTTTTGCATAACGACCCAGAACGCCATAATTCACCCGTGGTTTGCGTGGTTTCCAGGATTTTTTTCTATCCATTAATTCCTGCTCGCTTACCAGTACATTCAGTTTACCGGCAGGAATATCAATAGCAATACGGTCACCATCCTGGAGAAGCGCAATTGGTCCGCCATCCGCTGCTTCCGGCGCAATATGCCCGATGCAGGCGCCCCGGGTTCCACCGGAAAAACGACCATCCGTAATCAGCGCCACGTTTTCACCCAATCCTTTGCCCATGATATAGGAGGTCGGTGAAAGCATTTCCTGCATACCGGGTCCACCTTTCGGTCCTTCGTAACGGATCACCACCACATCACCGGCTTTGACTTTATCTGCCAGGATACCTTCACTGGCCTCTTCTTGACTGTCAAAAATCACCGCCGGGCCTTCGAATTGACGCATGGACCCGACTACTCCCGCATACTTGACGACACTGCCTTCCGGCGCCAGGTTCCCACTCAGCACCGCCAGTCCTCCCGTATTGCTGTAGGCGGTTTCCAGGGTGTGGATAACCGCCTTATCTTTTATTTTCGCTTCTTTAATATTCTCCGATAATGTTTTTCCGGTCACGGTCATGCACTCACTATACAATAATCCAGGTTTACGTTGAATCTCTTTCAGGATGGCGCTGATTCCACCCGCCCGGTCCACATCTTCAATATGGTAATCACTTGACGGAGAGACTTTACAGATGTTTTTCACCCGTTTGGAAATCTCGTCTATTCGTTTTATATCATAATCGATCCCGGCTTCGGCGGCCACCGCGAGTGAGTGCAAGACGGTATTTGTTGACCCGCCCATGGCCATATCCAGCACCATCGCATTATCAATGGATTTCCGGGTAATAATATCCGATGGCTTCAAGTCTTCATTAACCATTTCTACAATCCGACGGCCGGCCTGACGATACAACTCCTGACGACGTTCATCTTCAGCAAGAATTGTCCCGTTGCCAGGCAGGGCAATGCCGATGGCCTCGCAGAGACAGTTCATAGAATTCGCTGTAAACATCCCGGAACAGCTGCCCCAGCCGGGACAGGCGTTTTCTTCAATGTCGGCCAGTTCGGATTCTGTTATTTTACCTTCCTGAAAAGCCCCTACAGCTTCAAAAACGGAAATAAGATCAACGGTTTTGCCAGTCGATGTTTTCCCGGCCCGCATGGGACCGCCGGATATGAAAATGGTAGGAATATTAACCCGGGCTGCCGCCATCAGCATCCCGGGAATGATCTTGTCGCAGTTCGGAATACAGACCAGGGCATCGAAGCAATGAGCTCGCAGCATTGTCTCGACGGAATCGGCAATTATTTCCCGGCTGACCAGGCTGTAGCGCATGCCCATATGTCCCATGGCAATTCCATCACAAACCGCAATTGTATTAAATTCAAAGGGAAGTCCGCCGGCGTCATAAACGGCGTTTTTGACGATTTTTCCAACAGAATCGAGTTTGACATGTCCCGGTACGATATCCACATAGGAATTGGCAATAGCAATAAAGGGCCGGTCAAAATCTGCCCGCTTCTTCCCTGTCGCACTCAACAGCGCCCGGTGGGGCGCTCTCTCCAATCCCTTTTTTATCTGGTCACTTCGCATAACACTTCCTTTTTCGGTAATAAAAAAACCCCTTCCGTTTCGGGAAGGGGTTTAAAAATTTTCTTTTCTCTGGAATTTAAACTGCCCCTTCCCTCCTATCTACGAGTAGAATAATCAGGCTAATCCAAAGAATAATATGGTCTATGTGGCGATTGAAATTCATTTCACTAATCATTCAAATTGTTAGTGTAAATGTTAACCGTTTTTTATTTAAGTGTCAATTAAATTTTAATTTCACTGATATTTTGCCTAAATATATTCCATATTTCGTCTATTATTTATACCTTCAAGGGATATTTGAATACCGAAAGAGAATACCATATGCACAGATTTCTACTCCTTTTCAGTATGTTCAGCCTCTCAATTGCTCTGCATGCAGAAACATATAAAAAAGTCCAGGTCTACTTTGCCGATCGAGTGGAATTGCGAGAAATCCTGCGATCAAATTTGGAAATCGACCATGCTGAAATCCAAAGCGACAATTCAATCATTGTTTTCCTCAGCTCAACTGAATACCAACGCTTACAGATCCATGGCTACCGTCATAAAGTGCTTATTGATGACTGGCAAAACCACTACCTGAATCGCCAGAAAATGACGGCGCTGGAAAAACAGACGCAACTGAAAAACAGCGCTAAAACTTATGGCGTGACCGGATTTGAGTTTGGTTCCATGGGTGGCTTTTACACTTTTGATGAAATTGTTGCTGAATTGGACAGTATGAACAGTCTTTTTCCAAATATTATCAGCGAAAAATTCTCGATCGGGCAGAGTATCGAGGATCGTGAATTATGGGCTGTTAAAATTTCCGACAATCCCGGCCAGGAAGAAGACGAAGCCCAGGTTTGTTTTGACGCGCTTATGCACGCCCGTGAAGGCGCTTCCATGTCCACAGTCATGTACTTTATGTATTATCTGCTGGAAAATTACGGCAAGGATTCCGTTGTAACTTACCTTGTGGATAACCGGGAAATCTACTTTGTTCCCTGTCTGAATCCCGATGGTTACGAATATAATCGTCAGTCAAATCCGAGTGGCGGCGGCATGTGGCGCAAGAATCGTCGTGATAATGGAAATGGTTCGTTTGGTGTAGATTTAAATCGAAACTATTCAATCGGCTGGGCCTGGGATGATGACGGTTCGAGTCCCTATGGATACGCCGAAACCTATCGCGGTATAGATTCATTGTCCGAACCGGAATCCAACTACTTTGCGGAGTTTATCAAATCCAAATCCATTAAAACTCATATCAATTATCACACTTACAGCAACATCATCCTATATCCCTGGAGTTATATAGCTGATCGGCCGCCGGATTCTACAATATTGTTTGAATATGCCCGGGATATGAGCGAGCACAACGGCTATACCTACGGCGGCGGGGACGCCATCGGATATTTTGCCAACGGCACTCAATCGGACTGGATGTACGGCGAGGAAACCGGAAAAAATAAAATCTTTTCCTTTGTGGTCGAAGTCGGAACTTCCGGTGACGGATTCTGGGCCGCTGAAAACCGGATTGTACCATTAGCGGAAGCGAATATCAGGGCCAATCTCTACCTTTGCTGGGTCTCTGAAGGATTTGCAGCCATCGCCGGTCACAATTTTCGACAATCTCTCTTTCTACCGGGAGATTCAATTGCCTGTGACTTAATGATAAAAAACCGCGGGCTGAAAGCAATTGATAATATCCGCCTGAAGATCGAATCCTTATCCGAATACGCCCGGATCAATGAATCCAATTATAAGATTAAGCCGTTGGAAGTTTGGGAAACCGACAGTATCTCAACTAATTTCCTACTGTCGCCGGAAACACCTGCCGGTGAGCAGATTTCCCTGACGGCCAAAACATATTATTCAAATTTGTTGATGGACATCGATACGCTAACGTTTTTTACAGGGATGCAAACCGCCCTGTTTGCGGATTCGGGAAACGCTTTCGATTATAACTGGGACCAGTACTATACCAACATCTATAACATCTGGGAACAGACCGATGACAATTTTCACAGCTCGCCAAGTGCCTATACGGACTCTAAAAATGGTAATTATCGTTCAAAAATGACAACGTCTATGACTCTGGCAGAAGGAATTGATCTCACTGGATATAGCGCTCTACGACTGTCATTCTGGACCCGCTATGCAATCGAAACCAACTGGGACTGTGGGATGGTACAAATCAGCACAGACAGCGGTTCGACATGGACCTCGCTAAACGGAATTTATACCGATCCCGGTTCCGGAACCGGCGCTCAGGTCAAGGATGTTCCGGTCTACCACGGTTTTCAGACCGATTGGGTCCAGGAAGACATCGATCTGTCTGCCTATTCAGGCGAGATAATTCAGCTGCGTTTTGTACTGAAATCCGATGATTATGTCGAATACGATGGTTGGTATATCGATGATATTCGTGTGTATTACTACAGCATGGAAGATTACACTGGCATCAATACAAAACCGTTAACGGAATTTCAATTTAAGCTGGAACAAAACTATCCGAATCCCTTCAATCCAACAACCCGAATCTACTATCAGATCGAAAAAGCCGGCCCGGTAAATCTGTCGGTCTATAACTTGCGTGGTGAAAAGATTATTGATCTGGTCAATGAATTTCAGGCCGCCGGCGAGCATAGTCACTATTTCGACCTGAACATAGCCTCTGTAACGCTCAGCTCCGGTATCTATTTTTATATTTTACGGTCGGGGCAACAGCATCAAACCCGCAAGATGATGATCCTGAAATAAGCTCCGAAGGTCACTTGAATAATATCGAAACAGCATTAACCACAATTCAAAATCGACTGCGGGAAGTAGGCGATCCAAAGGCTATCCCGTTCATGGCCAAATACGGCATCACACCGGAACAGACATATGGTGTCAAAGTACCTGATCTACGGACCATTGCCAAAGACTTTCACAAAAATCACGAACTGGCGCTGGCGCTCTGGGAAATCAACAATCGTGAAACCCGCATCCTGGCATCCATGATCGATGATCCGAAGCAGTTGACCGAAGAACAGATGGAAGCCTGGGCTATGGAATTCGACTACTGGGAAATCTGCGATCAGGCCTGCATGAATCTCTTTGAACAACATCCGCTGGCCTGGCAAAAAGCCGTTGAATGGAGCGATCATGCCAATGAAGGTAAAAAGCGGGCGGCATTTGTGCTGATGGCGCGCCTGGCCGTCAGTGATAAAAAGGCACCGGATCAGAAATTCCAGCCGTTCTTTCCCCTGATTACTCGGGAATCCACCGATGAACGCAACCTGGTCAAAAAAGCCGTCAACTGGGCCCTGCGGCAGGTCGGCAAACGAAACCAGGCATTGAACCAGCAGGCCATTCAGGTTGCCGAAGAAATTGCCGCTATTAATTCCAAAAGCGCCCGCTGGATCGCAACGGACGCTTTGCGTGAATTGAAAAGTGAGGCCGTGCAGAGACGGCTGAAATAATTCTACCTAAAACGTCTCGTAAAACAGCGGTGGTGCTAGCATTTTATGCTCACAAATCCGAAAGGCTTTTAATATCTGCTGTTCCGCTTTCTGCCAGGCATTTTTATCCGGCGCATGGATAATTGCCAACGCTTCACCCTTTTCAACGGCATCGCCGATTTTTTTCTCGATGATAAAACCTACTTCCGGTTTAATCGTGTCCGTCAATGCCCGGCGCCCGGCGCCCATTTCCAGCGCCGACATTCCAATCGTATAGGAATCAATCGCCTCAACGAATCCACTTTCGACAGAGTTTACCGGCGCAATAACAGCGGCTTTTTTATATTTTTCGGGATTGGAAACCATATCCACATCACCGCCCTGGTTCTTTACCATCATCAGGAATTTTTCCCAGGCCTTGCCGGAACGGATAGCTTCTTCTAACCTGATCCGGGCCTTATCAAAAGTCTTTTCAATCCCCGACAGCACCACCATCCACGCCGTCAGATGCAAAGTAATTTCGATCAGATCGGCCGGTCCACCGCCTTTCAATACGTCAATGGACTCCACGACTTCCAGCCAGTTACCGACGGCTTTGCCCAGTGGCTGGTTCATGTCGGTAATTACCGCTTTCACATTCAGCCCAAAATGCTGACCGACGTTTTTCAACTGCCTGGCCAGTTTCTGACTCTGATTGTATTCCGGCAGAAAGGCGCCGTTCCCGGTTTTGACATCCAGGACCAGTCCATCAATCCCCTCGGCAATTTTCTTACTCAGGATGCTGCCGCAGATCAGGGGAATCGATTTGACCGTGGAGGTCACATCCCGCAGAGCATACATTTTCCGGTCGGCTGGTACGACCTCTTTCGTCTGTCCGCCCATAGCCAGGCCGTACTCTTCCACCAGCCGGATAAATTCTTTCTTCGGAAGCATCGGATTAAAATTCGGAATGCTTTCCAGTTTGTCCAGAGTTCCGCCGGAATGCCCCAGACTGCGCCCGGAGAGCATCGGCACCACACAGCCGACCGCATTCGCCAAAGGCGCCAGAATCAGCGATACCTTGTCACCGACGCCGCCAGTGCTGTGTTTATCCACTTTAAAGGTTTTTACATGGGAAAGATCGATCGTCTCGCCGGAATGGAGCATTACATCCACCAGCGCCATGGTCTCCCGATCGGTCATCCCCTGGAAATTCACCGCCATCAGCCAGGCCGCCATCTGATAATCGGGTACGTCGCCGGTAACATAGGCGCCGATAAAATCCTTTATTTCGTCGCTGGTATGTTCTTTGCCAATTTTCTTCTTTTCAATGAAATCAGTGGGAATCATAATTGCTCCACGGGTTTATTTATTTTTTTGTCGTCGTTTGAAAATCCGTTTCAATTTTGATAAATTCATTGCCCGGTGTTCCCATGTGGCATAATAGGTCAGGTAAATGCCAACCAACAGCAGCAAAATATTTGGTGTCCACATGGCCCAGAAAGGTGTAATAATCAGCAGATCGGCTAATTCCTCCCCGCCAACGAGAAACACATAATAAAGGAGAAAAAACAAAAGGCTCAGCAATGCCGGAACCGCGATTCCACCTTTTTTTGTAATAACGCCCATGGGCGCCCCGATCAGGATAAAAATCACACAGGCCATAGGGATTGAAAACTTTTTATGGATTTCAACTTCATATTTATTGATCTGTTTCTGATAACTCGACGCGAGATTAATTTCACCCTTGATCCGGGAATAAACCGAATTCAGACGCTTATTTCCTGTTTGAGCAGCTTTATCAGACAATAATAGCAGGTTTTCAGATTTCTTTTGATCGATCAGTTTTTTAATCTCATCAAGATTATAAGCCGTAACGGTATCCAATTCATTCTCGATCAGTTTCTGGATTTTGGAATAGACCTTATCCCGCTCACGGGTGTATTTTTTCACATTTTCCCGCATCATGGCGATCGTCATTTCCCGATCGCCCCGGCGGGCCGATTCGCGGCGTTCCAGCATCAGGTTGTCAACGGGAAT
>JAHJGX010000083.1 GCA_018824205.1 bacterium | reverse complement strand
CTCGGCGGTAAGGCATCTTCATCCGTCAGTAAAAATACGGATTATGTAGTCATCGGTGAAAATGCCGGTTCCAAGGCTGACAAGGCGAAGAATTTGGGTGTCGCAATTCTTACCGAGTCTGATTTTCTAAAATTAATTGAATCCTAATATAACTCTCTTAACCTATCCTTAATTATTTTGCAAAATTCCATAAAAGAATATTTTATGAATACTAAATTCGAATCAACAGCTGGCAGAATTATTACACTTATAATATTTTTCTTCTCCTTTTCTATCCTTTTTCAGCAGCCGCTTTTTGCATCCTCCTACCCGGACCAGCATTTTATCATCAGCGGAGCCGACAGTCTGCTGCGGGATGCAGAAGCGGCCTATAATATCATCATCAGCGCCGACGGTAACAGTTTACAACTGCCGGATTCGGTTCTGTCCGGCTATATCGTTGTTACCGGTAAGAATTTTGGCGCAGGCAGTTCCCGTCAGCAGGCGGTGGATTGTTTTAAGGCCCTGAATGTGCCGTTGATTCTGGCGGAATCCTACGGAGCCATCTATGAACGCAACGCCATAAATGCGGCCTTGCCGATTCTGAGTTACGATAAAGCGCTTATCACAGAACTGGAACTGCGAAACGGCGATACTGTAACAGTTAATCTTGAAAGCGGTGCGATTCAGAATCAGCGGTCCGGGAAATCCGGAAGCGTTCAGCCCTTTTCCAGAGTCCAGATGGACATTTATAAACGGGGCGGTCTGCTAAACAAATAGAATGATTGCGCCAAACAGATCGTTTTGCGGGTTATCTGGAAAAGTTCCCGATAGTGGTGTTATGTATTTCAACCCCTTCAGGGTTTGGGGGTGGTTGTTGGTTTCTTGGTCAACAGGTTGCGCCTGCTGTTATTCATGTTCAACCCTTGCAGGGTTTATAACTTTTTCGACTTTTTTTCAGTCAATTCGTATTCAACCCTTTTCCCATCAGGATCCACTCGGGACAGGATTTACTCTCGTTCTGTGGCTCCTGCTACGTGATGTCAAGTGTCATCGGTAAGTCAGAAAACTGGCTACAGAGCAGAGCCCTGTAGCCAGATAAAAGAGCATCGCAAAACATATTATTAAGAATTGGAAAATCCCAAAGGGATTGAATTTGAATAACATCAGACGAAGTCCGATGAAAGAAAAAGTCTTTCTCCCACCAAGCAAAACACCGAAGGCGTTTAACAATGAAACACACAACCGGAATCCTTTCTTTTTACTTGATTTCTGTTTGTTCAAGATTTAAGTTTCCTTTGTGATGAGATGTATATCATAAATGAGCAATTGTTGTGATATTTTTAAATTTTTCAACAAAATATGATGATATGTGGAGATATTTGACTGCTATCCCATTGAAATATCTAAGGGATAAGGCTGATAGATGGAAATTTTACATCTATTAACATTGGTGTATATAAATTAACTTCAAATAAAGGAGAAACTATGAGAATAAAAAAGTTGTTTGTTACACTATCTTTTTCAGTTCTTTTTTCGACTTCTATATTATCAGGACAAATTAGAATCCATTTCAATGATGTAAATGTTTTAGAAAATGGTGACATTAAAGCTGAGATAGTAGCACAAAACGTTGGAAGTCGAACAAGATTTGGGGTATCATATGGATCCGATTTTTATGGAAGAAATCACATTGAATCTTCATCTCCAATAAATTCTTGGGATTCAAATATTTTTAATTTTCACATTTGTTATAAAGATATTTTACACGCAAGATATGTTATGAAAACTCCATCTTCAGTTACTATTAGAACCATATTTGGAACTTCTATAGAAATGGATAGACCTTTATATGAAATGCAGTCTACCGGATCAAGTGGAGAGATTTGGAATATTTATTTTACTAATATCCCTATGAAATCCGAAAATGTTGAAATTGTAATTCTCAGTGATAGTTATACCATAGGCGATATGCCTCTTGCTGAAGAAGCACGAGCGGAAATAAATCAAAAAGTTTCTGATTTTATTAAAGAAGGAAATAAATTTGCTGCTGAAAATGATTTTGTAAATGCTATATTGAATTATAAACAAACATTACAATTAGTAGATGATACAAAAATTTTGACCATATCAAGAGAAATTGCTTCTTGTTATTATCAAATTGCAAAAAGAGCATTTTCAGATGGCGATTATTTTTTAGCTAATGAAAATTACTTTCTGTGTTTTGATTATGACTTGTCAAATAGTTTCGATAGAAATCCAATAAATAAAAATATTGCTATGGGTTATTTCAAAATTGGTGAAAAAGAATTTCTAAATGGTAGATATAAATTAGCGATTGATAATTATAGACTTTGTCAAAAGACTGATATATCATATACGGAAAAAATAAAAAAGAATTATGCTGAATCCGTTTTCCAAATTGCTGGTAGATACAAAAATTCTGATTATAAAAAATCATCTGAACTATATAAAGAAGCAATAAAAATTGACAAAGATTATTATAAAAAAGTAGATGCAAAATTTAAATCAATTCGTAAAAATCAATTTACTAATATTCTATCATCATCTATTCCTGGTTGGCGGCAATATTGCAGGAAACAAAAGAATTATTTATATATATCCGGTGGATTTTTATCATTTTCAGGATTAGCAATTTACTATTCAATTTCTGCTGATCAACACTATGAAGATTATAAAAAAGCTTCAACCAATAGTGAGGCTAATAGTCTTTATGATGAAACAATATCCATGCGTAATAAAAACATTATTTGTCAGATAGGAGCAATTGGTACTATTCTTTGGAGTATTGTTGATTCATATAATTATGTCGGAAATTTTAATAACACATTCACAATACCTCAAAAAAATTATTCGATAAAGTTATATCCTTCTTTAGATTATAATGCATTAACTACTAATTTTGTTTTTAATTTTTAGGAGTAATTATGAAAACTTCTCAAATAATATTATTAATGTTTATTGCATTTTTAATTTTAACAACAGGATGCATAAAAGAATATGAACGTAATGATCCTTACATCAGTATATCTGACTATTCTATTGAAGAAAATTTTGATGGAAATCAAGATAATATTTTGAACAAGGGAGAAAAAGCCCGTATTTATATTTCTGTATTGAATTCAGGTGGTTGTGTTGCGGAAAATTTAAAAGCGAATGTTACCTCTTCAAATTCATATATTGAAATAAATGATTTCTACAGTGTTCTCAATTGGAGTAACGTTTTAATAGATAGCATATCTGATGGTCTAGATGGAGTTTATCGCCCCAAAGCATTAGTATTTATTGAGGTAGATAATAGTGCACTTTTAAATAGTAATTTTAATTTGAATTTTGATTTTTATGATGTATTAGATAATCATTGGAT
Source organism: bacterium (assembly GCA_018824205.1). Lineage (GTDB taxonomy): Bacteria > Fidelibacterota > UBA2242 > UBA2242 > UBA2242 > B118-G9. The sequence goes on along the minus strand of JAHJGX010000083.1, from coordinate 1,612 downwards.
TGACTCATTATCATTGTCAATTCAGCCAACAAGTGCAAATATTATTTTAGACATCGTTGAAGTGATTGAATCTTTTTCTGATGCATCTTATAGATATTTTACATTTTATCCATATTTGAAAAACATTGGATACTCATCTACTCAAGATGTTTGGTCATTATCATCTGTTTCTGATACGTTAATTGCTCTAACATCTTATGGAAATAACCCATTACCTTATGGAGATATTGACCCTGGCGAATCTGTAAAGGTTAATTCTTCTTTTGCAAAGTTCAAAATTCCTATAGAGCTTCATACACCATATACATTTAAAATGTTATTTGAAATATACGATAAATATGAAAATTTGTGGTGTGATAGTACCTGTATCAAAATTGATCCATAAAATATGTTTTATTAAAAATAGGAGGTTTTGAAATGCCATTTTTTATTTATGAAAAAGAGGATTTTGGAGATTATTTAAATTTTAGACTTATTAAGCAAATTCAATGTATTCCGAGACTTTTCATAGAGCCGGTTTTTTCATCAATACCTGATGATTATAATGAAAAATATTTTAAATGGAAAAGAAGCGAAATTGATATCAGTAATAGGATTTCTGAAATTTGCGAAAAGCTTGTAATTAATAATCCTGTTCTTGTAGTAGATTTAAAACCAAATAAAGATAAAATCGTATCCTTGTTTCAGATTAAAAACCTATATGGTTGTACAGATAAAAATTGGACTCCAATCTGCGTTAAATTAGGTGTGATTTTTGATGAGAAAAATGTTGAGAATCCAAAACAAAAGAAACAGTTAGTTAATGTGAAGAAAAATTACTTTAATAAGGACATCATTGAGTTTTTATATATTCAAAAGGGTTTTCAATCTGGAAAATGGAATTGGGGACCAATTGGAAGCGTAAATGCGGCATTATTATGGCCAGAAGTATTTAAATATTTTGTCTATGATTGTTTGAATTTAAAAGATTGCCATGACTAAAAATGGTCGCGTGTTAGGTTCGGGTATTTATTTCGTTGTACTTAAAACCGAATCCGGCAGTAGTTATTATTCACCCATGCATTTTGTGAAGTAAGACTTACATCCTGTTCCGGGTCACTTTCAGCTACTACCAATTCCCTACAAACCATTCAACAAACAAACCGGCAAACCATCTCACCACTCCTCTCCGTCAAAATGAAAATCTCCGATATCCAGCGGGTCCAGATTCTTCAGCCGTTCGGTTTGGATGGATTCTTTTATTTTCATCCGGATTTTCTCTTCTGTTTCAATTTGTTGTTGTGCTTCCTCAAGGTGATTCTTTTCCATAGTCAACAGATCATGGATAGCTGAGATACTGTATTTCAATTCAGGATCGTCGGGTAGAAGCTGCTCCAGAGCCTCCAGTTCAATTTCATACTTGCGGATTCTGAGGCTGTGTTGATCGCATTCTCCCATCAATTCCACGATACGGTCGTCCTTTTCGCCGACCTGTAAATGGTCGTATTAAATTGTACCAAAAATGGTCGTTTAAAAGTGTACCAGAATTTCAAATGAGAATTGACTAGAAAAGCATGAACAAAGTGCCTCAAATGATAGTAATCTTGCTCTCTACCTGTCGTAAACTAACGGT
>JAHJGX010000082.1 GCA_018824205.1 bacterium | reverse complement strand
TGCTGCAGAGTTTGCTGGTTTAAAATAATATCGAAGGCTTGAATCGTATTCCGGCGTGAGTCTTCATTTAGTGAGGGACTAACAAGGCTTTGCTCGAGTAACAATTCAAGCGAAGTAGTCGCCAAATTACCTAAACGTATGGCAGAATCGCGTCTATAAAGGTCCATCGTCTGCTCCATCAAAGTATTACTCGAAAAATTGTACAGATAGGATAAAAATACCTGAAAGGTTGCTAAAATAATAAAGAGAATAATAAAATGTCGAATTTCAAATCGATAGTCCCGTAATCTTTTTAGAAATCCCATAAGCCTGACTATCTTAAAAACAGTTTGTCTGATGCAACGGTTTCATCAACAAGTCTAAGTGCTTCATCAACAGATATTTCATGCTTTAGGATTTTATTCAGGTAGAATGACAGAATATCGGAAATTTTTGTATAATTAACTAATGCCGGCCGATGAATTCCGGATTTCATCATCTCTTCCAGATATTCTATATACGGATATTTCTGTACCACTTCCGGATCAGTGTAAATACTTTTCAAAATCGGCAAATATCCAGACGTTTCGAACATAATCTTTTGTACTTCTTCCGACTGAACATATCTCAGAAATTCAAACGCCTCGGGTTTTTTTTCTGAATACTTTGAAATCATAAGGTGCCACCCGCCAAAAACTGTGACCGGTGCATTTCCATCGAAGTGCGGCAGATACGCCAGTCGAAGGTGCTTTACTTTCAACGAATCCTGCTCCTGAATATCAATGTCTTTTAAATAACTTGACCATCCCCGGAAAAATGGTGCATCGTTTTCAATCGCATACAAATAGGATTCTCTTTCGATGAAAGCGCTTACTTCATGAGGAGAAAATTTGTATCTGGTAATCAAATCCTGCATGAATTGAGCACTGCGCTGACCTTCAATAGTATAAAATTTTAGATTTCCATTCTGAAATGCACTACCCCCTGCACCTCCTAAAATCTCCAGGTAGTTGCAGATCAATCCTTCATAATTATCTCCCTGAAACAGATAAAAGGGTCTTTCTTTATTAACTGTTTCGCCATATTTGATTAATTCTTCCCAAGTAATTGAGCCTTCCAATTTTTTCAGAATATCTTTTGAATTACCGGCTTGTCGAATCAAATCTTCGCGGTAATAAAGAACGCCGATATCAATATAAAGTGGTATTCCCAGTAAGACGCCGTCATAATAACACGTTGTTAAAGCTTGAGGAATTATTTTTAATAAGTCGGTCTGCATGAAATATTTAGCCAACGGTTCAGCCCATTTGGCAAATCGCGGCACCCAAATTTGATCAACTGCAAATATATCAATTCGACTATCCCTGCTCCGCAAGGACCGGGCAATAAGTTCTTTCCGCTCATTAGTCGTAAATTTCGTAAACGGAAGATTAATCGGAACAACTTCGATTTGCCCCTTATATTTTTCATTAAAATTATGAATGATTTTCAGGTGTGCTTCGGATATATTGTCGGCAAAGTAAAGTTTCGTGACTTCCCTTTTTTCAAAACGATCTTTATTGAGAGAAATTAAATTAAAAACCAATACAACAATAATCGCGAATATAAAAATCGCAAATAAAAATCCGTACCGGCCCCTTTTATCTCCTGTTGTCACTGTAAAAATATTCCTTTAATAAGAGTCTCCATTTTATCAATAATGTCGAATATAACCGTTACCGGCCATTGTTCCAATCTGAATATTATTAAAATGATAATACCAGACTGTAAAAGTTGAATCTATCCCAAATTATTGTCAACTTTAGTCCCGAACTGCAATTTTTCATGTTTCAAAAACAGTTTCTCCAAATTGAGTAATATGTTATAATAAACGATCAGCATTAAAACTTACACCCTGATTACATACTGTTAAGACTGGTGGATCTCCATGGAGAATAATGCGAACCACACTTTTTTTATTTTTGTCTTTTTCTAATGTGTACCATGCATCTCTTGCATTCTGGATTAATTCAATAATAAAACGACCATAATATTCACGTTTTAATAGACGTTCCATATTGGCAAATGAGGACATTGTCCCAATATCGGCATCATTAAGAATCGTTGCCCGCTTTTTAGTTTGTTCTTCAATCTTCTTCCTTTGTATTTCTTCAATTTCCCTTTGATCATTCATATTTGTTTCACTTTATTTATGACCTGATTAGAAGAATATTTCAAATTTATTTATTCCAACATCACAGATCGATATAATAGTCCTACGAACCTGTTTCACCATAGAATTATACCCGTTGTGTGGAATTAAGCGAGCGCATGTTTGATATGGTTTAAGGGTTTATTATTGATAGAGTTAATAAACTGAAGCAGAGTAAAGGCCGTGACTTTAGATAATATTCGGGTTGCCAAACCGATAAATGTTTTCGCATAATTTATTCGGATTACAAATTGATCTACTAACTGTGAAAAGATGGTCTCAATACGCTTTCGTGCTTTACGAAACAACACTGGCTGTTTACGATAATTCTTCTGATTGGAACGCATGGGAGTATTTAATTGGATACCCTTTGTTTCAAACAATTCTAATTGATATTCAGAATCAAGATAGGCTTTGTCTCCTAACATCAGACAATCGGCATAATAGGGTTCAATATTTCTGAGATATTGAATATCCGCATGGTTGGCCTTAGAGAGGTCAAAACTGGTCATGACACCACCGAGGCTGCAGACATCATGAAATTTGTACCCAAAGTAGTACGTATTTTGAGATGCACAATAGCCGTATTCAAGCGACGTTTGTGTATTTTCCTTGCAGATGTTAATCCGTTTTGCGCGTGCGAATTTACATATTTCAATAGGTAGTGAATCCAGGATAAATATGTTTTCTGCCGGTAAAAGTTTTTTAACAAGCGACTGGCGAACAAGGTCAATTATTTTCCTTAAATGTTTGCGACGACGATTAAATTGGGAACGATCAATTAATAATGGAAAATCCTTTTGATATTCGGACCTGAGTTTGCTAAACAATAGATTTTCACTATTGATGGAAAGGCTATCGGCCACAAGAGACAAAGTGATGATATCTAAATCGCTAAATTTAGGTTTAGCGCCTACTTTTTTGATATTTCCATTGGAATCGATAAAATTAGATAGTGATTCTTTGACAAAAGGCTGGATGAAATCGAAAATAGATACCCACGCCTTTACAGACGTGGTTCTTTTCACAATGCAAGCTCCGCTTGTCCTGTGTCTTC
>JAHJGX010000081.1 GCA_018824205.1 bacterium | reverse complement strand
TTTATCAACCGAATTGCTTGCTTTCTCATATGATTGCGAACGTCATCTGGCTGTTTTCTTAAATCTGTTTCTTTCATGCTTATAAGATAACATTTATAACCTTATATCACACAATATTTATCCGCCGCGTTAATATGATGCTAGCATGAAACAGACAGGAGATCATTTATATGTTCAGGCGGGTATTCCATATTTATTCTCGTTTTGGAGACGGGAAACCGATACGCATGATACACATACCACAAGTGCAACAATATTGGATGTAGATTTAATACTTAATGGAGTCAATTATTCTCACCCGATGCCTAACATGTCTCCTTCAAATACCTGGGTGCAAATAGATACGACAATTTCTTTTCCTGAGAACGGGTATGTTTATATAGATTTTCAGCTTCATGGATATGCTACGTCTAATTCTGCCATTTTTGCAGTTGATGATATCGTTCTTTGCCAAATAACAGAGAATTCAACAGTAACAATTCCTACTTTAAGTACTTTTCTTAATGATACTGTATTAGTTCCAGTCAATGTTGAGTTCCCTACCGGGAAATATTATGATTCTGCCGAACTTAAATTCAGTGCTTATCAAAATGGACTGGAATTTATTGGGGTAGATACTTCTTCAAGCATGACAGGCGGCGCAGGCTGGAGTAATGCTGTCAATGAGACTGGTGATAGCCTGATAATTTCCTGGTTCGCCGGCGCTGAAGATATTTCAGGGAGTGGCGTTTTTTGCCGGTTGAAGTTTGTTGCAACAGGAGAGCCATGCAATTTCGTACCGATTAATATCGAATCCGCCTTATTTAATACAGGCGGGGATCCGGTATCGATTACCAATGGAGGAGTTTATATTAAACCTATTCCTTTTTATGGTGATGTGGATAGTAACGGAGAAATTCAGGCGCATGACGCCGCTCTTACCTTAAAGCATGTAATTGAAGTAGAGACGCTTGATTGTCAGGGATTAGCAAATGCGGATGTGACGCTCAATGACACGGTAACAGCGCTTGATGCATCGATAATTCTTCAATACGGAGTTGGACTGATTGATACGCTGCCTTATGATACTTCAAACGGTAGTCTTTTGGCAAAAGGCTCTATTACGATGAAAGATGGCAACTATGTTCCGGGGCAGGTAGTTGAGGTACCGCTCACATTAAGCGGAGGCGGTAATATTCTCTCCTTTGAGGGATGTCTGTCTTACAAACCGGAGCAATTAGTCTATAATGATATTGAGTGGTCGCATGTAACGGAAGGATTTTTGACCGAAGTGGATGAATCGGATGGCAGGCTTGTTTTTGCTGGCGCCGGTTCTGTTTCGGACGGCGAAAGCGGTGTGTTTGCTACTGTACGTTTTGTCATTAATGCCGGTTTTAGCGGAGTAGAGACAACGGTATCGCTCGATAAGCTGCGCTGGAATGAAAGCGCCGTTAAATATGATGTTGCCGTATCCACCTTATCTCGGGGAACAGCTATAGATTTAGATATTAGTGGAATACCGACAGAATACTTTTTAAGCCAGAGTTACCCCAACCCATTCAATCCTGTTACAACAATTCAGTATGCGATTCCCGAAAAATCTCATGTTACTTTGACGATCTACAATATCGCCGGTCAGGCGCTGGAAGTTTTAGAGAATCAGTCAAAGGAACCGGGATACTATTCGGTTAAATGGGATGCTTCGAAGGTTGGGTCAGGAATTTATCTCTACAGAGTTCAGGCTGGACAATTTACCGATGTGAAGAAATGCATTTTACTCAAATGAGAAATCACAAAATCCAAATACTCCCAACGGGGACTCCTGCCGGAGCAAAACTCAAACAAGCACCAATTGTGCAAATTCAAATGTTTATAATTAACCGATTTAATAATTAACAGATAGGAGAACACTAATGAAAAATGTAATCAAAAACAGTGGAAGGCTTTTAATCATCACTTTTTTTGTCTGTGTGATTTTAACGTGCTTTTTGGTTTCTGTTGTTTCTGCTCAGATACCTAGCACAATGAGTTATCAGGGTTATTTAACAGATAACAGTGGAAATGAAGTAAATGGTACTCACAACTTCTTATTTAAAATTTATGAAGTAGAAACAGGCGGAACAGCAATATGGGATGAGAATCATCTTGGAGTAGATGTAGAAAAAGGAGTTTTTAACGCTATTTTAGAAAACCTTGGCACAGTAGCATTTGATACGCAATATTGGTTGGGAATTATTATTGATGGCGGAACCGAATTATCTCCAAGAATCAAATTAACATCAACACCATATAGTCTAAATACCGGTTCGATTCCTGATAATATAGTAACACCTGAAAAAATAAATACAGATGGCGCTGCCGCTAATCAATCGCTTGTATTTGATGGCTCTAATTTAAAATGGCAAACACTTACAGGCGGAGGGCTTACTTTACCATATGATGGGACCTATAGTGGAACCGGTAGTACTGTATTTCGTCTTGAAGCATCCAATACAAGTAATAATTTTCCTACGCTCATTTTATCGAATGATGGTGCAGGTGATTGTATGCAAATAGAAAACGAAACTGGTGGCAATTCTATTGATATAGAACACTATGGTAACAATACAGCTGTTAACATTTCTAACAATGGTAGTGGAGGTTCTATTTGGGCAGAAGGTAATGTCGAAATTCAAAATGATAATGATCAGTCAGCTTTATATGTAGTCAATGATGGTACTGACTACTGTGCTTATTTTCGAATAAGTAACTTCAGCAGTAGTAGCGATGCAATTTATGCACAGACTGTCGGTAGTGGATATGCAGGTTATTTTAGTGGTAGTATTAATGTCACAGGTAATGTTGATAAAAGCAGTAGTTCAGTAAAAATTGACAATCCTCTTGATCCTGAAAACAAATATTTGGAACATTCAACAGTATCATCACCTGATATGATGAATGTTTATAACGGTAATATTGTACTTGATAACAATGGTGAGGTAATTGTTGAATTACCTGCATGGTTTGAAACCTTAAATAAGGAATTTCGTTATCAGCTTACCTGTATCGGCGGTTATGCACCTGTGTATATAGCTGAAGAAATATCAAACAATCTTTTCAAAATTTCAGGTGGAACATCAGGAATGAAAATATCCTGGCAAGTTACAGGTATAAGACAAGACCCTTATGCAAATAAAAATAGAATTAAGGTAGAAGTTGAAAAAACTGCAAAAGAAAAAGGGCATTACCTGCATTATAAAGAATATAATCAACCAATAGAGAAAAGTATTGAAGTAGTGAAAAATCCCAACTTACTTGAAGAATTGAAAAAATGACAAAAAAGTTAGATTGCTAACTTTATAATAAAGACAGGAGCCACAAATGAAAAAACTAAATATTTTTCTTTTGTTATTAACTTTCATTTTTATTTTCCAACAGAAATCTTATGCACAATATAATGTTACCAGAAGCGTTTTTTCTAATGGCGTTTCATCTTCGAGTAATAATAATTATGTCCTCAAAGGAATGGTTGGGAACCCTTTAAATTCTGTAATTTTTTTCCCAACTGAAATTATTAATGAGGGCATTACACTTCCTGCAGAATATAAGCTTTATAAAAATTACCCCAATCCATTCAATCCTGTATCAAATATAGAGTATGATATCACAGAAAATCAAAATGTCAAACTTGAAATCTATGACATTTCAGGAAGGTTAATTGAAACATTGGTCAACCAAACGCAGGAACCGGGAAGGTACAAAGTTACCTGGGATGCATCCGGTCATGCGGCTGGCGTCTATCTCTACCGCATCACCGCCGGACAATTCACGGATGTGAAGAAGTGCATTTTATTGAAATAAGGGGATAACTATTATGAAACGTTTAGCAATTGCATTTATAATCTTATTGGTAATATTTCAGCAGAAGTCCTATTGTCAAACATATTATGATATACAGGTCTCTGTTTGGACTGATAGTATTGGACAATTAATTACAAATCAAATACCACAATTAGATATTTCAGGAAGAGGTACCTACCAAATTTTATTGAATGATACAGATTTTCTTGTATTAAGCGACATTATTGATGATAAGGATATATGGATTAAAAACAGTTCACACAATATTGAAAGTGCGACTACTCCCAAATCCTCACACATTGCCTATAAATATGGAGGTGAATATCGAGATGCTTGGGATTATTACTTAAAAGGGAACTTGTGTCTCACAGGTAACAACGTTGTTGTAGGATATAGTACTGGGACTCTTGATAAATACGGAGGTGCAGATTGGTTCTTTCCCTATCCAACCTACCAGACGATTAATTCTATTACTGTTAAAATACTTGGGAAAAGATGTGATTCATATGGTAGTAGTACGAAAATGACAATGAGAAAGAAAATTACTTGGGATTGGTTGGAACAGGAGTGGCCACTAAGTAACAGCTATATTGAAAATGTCATTCAAATTCCAGCTAGTTATTTCGATATGATTGACATTACCGTGGGTGGTGTCGTTGGGATTGATCCAATTGTTTATTCAGAAGATAATTATGAGGTCGTTAAGGTAACAGTAGTTATAGATTACACATGCGATCCCCCAGGAACACCTTCAAATGTCAATGCGACAGATGACATATGTGGTTATGTTGACATAACTTGGACAGGCGTTACCGGTGCCACAAAGTATCAGGTCAAACGCGGGAGTACTGTCCTAAGCTATGATGCCACATCACCCTTCACGGATAGTGGGGCTTCAATGTCCAGCACTACCTATTACGTATATGCAGGTAATAGCTGTGGTTGGTCTACCAGCTATGATTCTGATAGCGGGAAGATGAGGAGTGCTCCCAATGCTCCTTCGAATGTTGCAGCAACTGATGGTACATGTGACTATGTAGACATTAGCTGGAGTTCTGTAACCGGGGCAACGAAATATAGAGTGAAGCGTAGTAATGAAAATTTGAGTGATGATGCCTCCTCACCTTTTCGGGATTCTTCACCGCCTTCAACCAGTACTCTATATTATGTGTATTCAGGTAATGATTGTGGGTGGTCGACCAGTTATGGATCGAATTCAGGCTACGCTTCGACCCAACCGTCAACTCCTTCTGGTATTTCAGCTAGTAATGGAAATTATGATGACTATGTAAAAGTCACCTGGAATGATGTTTCTGGTGAGACTGGCTTTAAAATTCAGCGTGATGGTGCCAATGAGTATTCCGTCCCAGCGAATACAACATCATGGAACGATAACACTGCAATTATTGGAAAGGAACATTCATATCGTGTCAATGCAGTTAATACTGATTGTGGCGATTCTGACTGGTCAGACATAAACACTGGTTGGAGACCAACCTGGATAAGGGGACGAATTACCAGTCTGGATGGAGGAGGTGTTCAGGGTATCCTTGTAAGTGCCGGTGGCAAAAGTGGGACAACAGATGCAAATGGGTACTACAAAATATCAGGTCTACAATGGGGAGATTACACGGTAACCCCATCAACCAGTGATGGTCATACCTTTGAGCCTCCGTCTATTCCTGTTTCCCTAAATGACGGTTTACATTCTAAAGAAGATGCCAACTTCATTGATAAATCAACGTACTCAGTCGGTGGCAATGTCACTTTTCAAGGAACTAGTTGCGGTGTCAATGGTGTGGAAATCAGGATTGATGGTGGGAGTACGGGATCAGTATTCACCGATCCAACAGGACACTGGACCACCTCATTGCCATTAGGAAATCATACTTTTCAAGCAATCAAGGAAAATATGGATTTTAGTCCATCGGGTGTCGTCTCTGAACTAATTACTGGTCCCAAGGAAGATATTAACTTTGAGTGTACGACATTTTTTACACTTATTCTTGAAGCAAAAACAGCCTGTGGCGAAATGATTCCAAACGTAAGTTTTTCAGTAGAAACGCTTTCAGGGTGCTTATCCCAAGAATACAATACTGGTTCTGTGGGGGTAGCGCCCACGCCCCAACTGTCCCCTTTAACATTTACAATATCAGCTTTTTCTATTGTTAATCCTGGTTGGTTCGAGGGTGATGTTAAGACAATTACACTTACATCTGATCAAACAGTAATATTCCTGCCTAAGCTTAGCCTTATAGTGGATGTTATCGATCTGCCACAAGTGATAAGTTGTGCAGATCTGTTCACGGTAGCTAGTGGTGAAATAAAACCAATCACGATCAGAGTGCAAGATACTGAAGGGTGCCTGGTTGACGGTGCCACGGTAGTGATAATTGATGAAGTCGGTGATAAAAATAGTGAGCCAATAAATCTCACGACTGAAGATGGATTTGTATCCTACGATCTTAAAGGTGGTAATCCGGCATATGATAACCCACCAAACTATACTAAGAGTCTAACAGTCGAGGCATATACTGGAGCCCCTGGTGAATCTAATGACGGTGTCACATATGCAATCGTTGTTACTGGTGCAAAATTGCTAGGTGAATCTTTCATCACTGCATTGCCCGAAATCCCCATCAGGATACTACATGATCCACCTGGTGATCTGTCTTATTCACTTTTTGAAAAGACCGAAACTTTCACACAAAATATATCTCTCTCTTTTCTCGGCAACCTTGGTGCCTCAGTAAAAGCAAAAGCCGGTAAGAATGTATTTGGCGTTGGTGCCGAAATCTCAGGAGAAATTTCAGCTGAATACAAGGTAGCAATCGATAGTAGCGCTGAAATGACATTCATGACTCATGAATTGGTTACCTCACCTCAGAGTAATGATGATCCAACAATCATAGGTCCAGGAAAGGGGGATCTTTTTGTTGGAATTGGTATGAATATTAGATATGGATTATGTGCAGATGTCATATTAAATGAATGTAATGTCGTGATAGATACGACCCTTTTCTGGGCACCTGATACAATAGAAACGGTTTTTTTATATCCTGCTAATCATATTCTTAATCGAATTATAGAATCCGACTGTTTTTTGGATGATGACCCGAGTAGTTGTCGAGAATTATGGCAACAGATACTTGACCTAAATCCTGCAATGGATAACCACATTTCCGAGGAAGAACTCAAGTATGTTACTTGGTTACATAATTATTCCATCACAGGTGGCACGATAGTGAAAGAATACTCGGAAACATTAATTCGATCTGTAACAACTACATTCTACCATGATATAACAATTAATAGTACAGTCTCCGCAAAATTAGGACTTGGAGTTGGATCAGTTGAAGGTAGCGCCACAGCGGGTATTACTATAGGAAGAAGTTCTTCTTTAACTAATGTTATTGAAGAAAGAACCGGCTATTACTTGGGTGATGATGATGCAATTGATTTGTTCGAAGTAGATGTTTATCGAGATGATATTTTTGGTACACCGTTATTTATCTCAAAGAATAGTGTTTCTTCTTGCCCCTGGGAATTTTATACGTCTGCTGCACAGAGTGTATCTATAAATCCCACATCTGATGTGTCGACCAATTCAAAAGTAACAGAAGTAGCTGCATTCGAAGTTTCCGTATGTAATCTAAATTTTATCGAGAATGCCTCCGGCTCTTTCCGTATTTACATACCGCAGGAAACCAATACTACTCATGTATCAACAGTGATTAATGGGGTTGGTAATGACTATACAGTTGAAATCCCTCACGGAGAATGTAGAACATTCGGTATTGAGGTATCATACGGTGCTTCTTCAATCGGTGATACTAGTATGATCGTTATCGTTGCGGAATCTGCCTGTGACGCCGGAATATCTGATTCAACATACCTGAAGGTGAATTGGGAGCACATCGTACCGGTATCAGAACTACTTATCGGGTATGATCCATATGGCATGGCAATTTCAGATACGATTGATTTTACCACTGAAACACAATGTCCAATTTGGGTTTCAGTATCAAGATCATTGAAGTGTGACTCACTTACCTTGCAGGCAAGAGTAAAGGGGTATAATAATTTCGTAACCGTTGGAAAAGGTGAAAAATTTACAGTGCTAGGTTCAGATGTGGATTACTATAGATTAATCTGGGATTTGCCTCATATGGTTGAAGGTACATACTTTGAATATGAGGTTCGTGCACAGGCTTGGAATCAAGGTCTTTCGCGGAACAGTGTAAACATCAGAACAATATTTGTCCATTATTACCCTATTGGGATTATAGAAGACAAGCCGGAAAGTTTGCCATATGAATATGCACTGTTTCAAAACTACCCAAATCCCTTCAATCCCGAGACTAATATTTCATTCAGCCTTCCCGAATTAACCGCACTTGTTTTAACAATTTATGACATGCGTGGTAACGAGGTTACACGAATCGCTCAGGGTCAATATGCACCTGGCTATTACTCTGTCACTTGGAAAGGCTTTAATATGTATGGTCAACCAGTTCCCACAGGTATTTATATCTATAATCTTAGATCAAATGGTTTCAATTGCAACAGAAAAATGATCTACATGAAATGAGAAATCACAATATCCAAATGACAAAACACAAACAAATCCTAATCACTCAAAAATCAAATTCCAAACGTGATAATGCCTATCATTCGTTGTTTTGGTCATTGGGATTTAAATATTGCTCCACCGGGAGCCCCTGATGGGGGATATTGTTTGGTATTTGATATTTGGTGCTTGGAAATTGGTTCTTTGATATTGTTTGCCTGCCCTGTAGGGAGTATGCGACCGTATCAGGGTTATTTGATGCTTGTCTCAAAAGAGACTCCTGTTGGAGGTATTTGCTCCAAAGGAGCCCCTTCGGGGGTGCTTTATAAGATGTGGGCAATGTTCTCCGATGGGGTAATCGTAGAGTGGGAAGAGGAAAACGAAAAACTAAAGTGAAAGGAAAATGCTATGGCAAAAGACAACTTAGTGTCGATTCAGATTTCGGCGGAGGATCAGGACGCGATCCGGGCAGCCCTGGTAACGCTGGAAGAGAAACTGCAGCCGTTTCTGATTGCGTTGACGAAGGATGAAAAGAAGGGTATTCCCAAAATGCGGGATAAATCAATCCCCTTTGTGGATAAAGCCATTGAGTACGCCGAGACTAACTCCGGTTTTGTGCCCAGTTATCTAAACGTGCCGGAAATGAAGGTGGATTTTCAGGCGGTGTCCCTGTTGACGGAATTCTATCGCAAGGTAGAAAACCTCAATACTACACTGAATGACACCATCCTGCTATCCGGCAGTGAAGCCTACAAAGGCGCCCTGCAGTTTTACAAAGCTGTGAAACAAGCGGCCGGAGCCGGTATTCCCGGCGCTCAGGTTATTTACGATGACCTGAAACAGCGGTTCGAACGCACAACAACAGCGGCCACGACAGATCCTCCGGCGGAAGGGTAGCAATGTTCAATCGACCTGGCCGGTTGCATCAGAGTGTTTTAATGGTGGACTTGTCAGGTCGTTCTCTTTTGATGTTTGAGATAGCAGTATTCCTATCCGAAACAACAAACTTCCTATCTGAAACAGCAGCGATGCTATCTGAGACAACAAATTTCCTATCTGAAACAGGAACGATGCTGTTTGAAACAAGAAATTTGCTATTTGAAACAGGAACGATGCTGTTTGAAACAAGAAATTTGCTATTTGAAACAGCAGTGATGCTATCTGAAACAACAAATTTCCTATCTGAAACAGGAACGATGCTGTTTGAAACAAGAAATTTGCTATTTGAAATGAGAACAATTCTGTATGAGATAGGAAACTTCCTGTTTGAAATGAGAAAATTATAACAAAAGGAGGCTGTTATGGCAACCAATCCCCCGACCGGCGACGGTCACAGACACGGAGCGGTGAAAGACCGCTCGCAAACACACAATCCTAAAGCTGATCATTGGGTCAAGCGGGATACCGCGACTGGTAAGTTTATGGACCAAAAAACCAGTGATGATAAACCCTTTAAAGGGGTGAGGAAAGAAAAATAAGAGAAGGAGGAACAAAAAATGGCTAAATGGGCTGATTACTGCATATCTGCAGTAAAATATGATAGCGAGAAAAAACACATCGAAAAAGTCAAAGTTCACAAAGATTTGGGTGACACTATTGAGGCACCCTCAGAATGGACTCGTACGAAAGTAGTCGAAACAATTGAAAAGGGATCTTCATTCATTACAATTACTACAAACGATAAAGGAAACTGGAAAAAAGGAGAAGATGTTCACATTATTACCGTAAAAGGGAAGAAATACCTGAGAACGGATAATAATGAAACAGAAGAAGATAACCTTGGAAATCTTCCAGAATTTTAACACAAAATAGGAGCAGAAATATGGCAAGAGGAAAACAAACTATTGAGGATAAGCAGGACTTACTACGGGATATTCTAAGAATCTTAAAATTACCAAGTAGTCCTGAGTATTTCTCTCGTGGTGCTACAGTCACAGCAAAAGGACTTAAAGCAATTCGAGACGAGTTAAATCGCTTAACTCAAACAGGGAATTTAAACATTAACTGAAAAGGAGAATCACTATGCCAACCACAGGAGAAAAACCCGGAAAAGGGATGTATTATTGTAGGAATTGCGGACAGAAGGTCGTTTTGGATGATTGGAATGATACTTTACCACCCTGCCCGAAATGTGGAAAAACGGAATTCAGTTAAGACCAGATATTTAAACCTCCCGGTGGTTTTGAACCTCCGGGAGGCTGGAAAAATCGATTTCAGAATAGGAGGATAGAATGTATTTCAAGTCGGAAAAAATTGGCCTAATAAAGAAATTTCATCTGTTTTTTATAATAATTTCTTATCCCCAAAAATTTGAGGATTACGAAGAGGAATATAAAAATGTAGACAAAAAAGAAAATCCATCCGATGCATATCTTCTACGCAGAGAATATTTTCTGTCCTTTGCAAAGATCATTTTCATTGCCATTATCGGTACCATTATTGGGTGGGCTTTTATCTTGCTTTTCGGAAAGCCTGAAGAAATATTGAGTAACATTTTACAAATATTGGGTGCAATCTTTATTCTTCATGGAACTTTATTTCTTCGAGGATGGGAAATCCAAACATTTGGTGGAGAAACACTATTTGAAAAGATGAATCGATGGATCTACAGATTTCAAATATCCTTCGGGACTTTTATCATTGTTGTGGCTCTATCATGTGGATATTTTTCTAGATATTCATAAGAATAGTAAAGGGAATTGAGTATACACCTGACAGGTTTAATTAATATTCGACACCCTGAGGAAGAAATATCTTCTAAACCTGTCAGGTGTAATAAAGAAGGTGACCTACATCGCGAAGAATCCTCCGACCAGCGACGGTCACAGGCACGGCGCGGTGAAAGACCGCTCGCAAACCCACAATCCCAAAACCGGTCACTGGGTCAAACGCAACACCGATGACGGTAAATTCATGGATCAGAAAACAAGCAGTGACAAACCCTTTAAAGGAGTGAGGAAGGAGAAGTAATCATGAAATGTCCTTTATGTGAACAAACTGAAGTCGAGGAAAATATTTTCTTGTTGAATTGTTCTTTACATGGAACTTTTAAAATCACCAAAGAGGCTGTTCATCATTATATATACTTTAATCAATGGAAGCAGAAGAAAATTACAGAATATTTGTCGAATAATACTGTAGAAGAAATTAATACTCGAACTCTAGATGAAATTCTTAGGACAGTGTAAATAATTGATTTTATATCTGAATTAATTTTTACAAGGAGGTCTAAAATGGATCATTACTATGTTAACAAGAATGCACAGTCTAATGGGGATCATGAAGTTCATAAGGAAAGTTGTGATTATTTGCCGAGTTCCGAGAATCGAATTTATCTGGGATATTTTTCCAATTGTAGTGAAGCTGTCCAGAAAGCCAGAGAATCTTTCGATCAGTCAAATGGATGCTATTTCTGTTCTTATGAGTGTCATACGACGTAGATATAGATAAATGTTAGGTAAAAACTTGTTCATTTGGATATCTTAATCAATATTCCTGTTGATATTCCGCTTGATTATCAGGATTTTATGATATGATTAATCTTATCGGCATACGGAACTTGCATAATATTCAACCTATCGAAACTATCCCGTCAATTCTCGAACATGGTATCCTGTCCCACAACCGGGCGAAAACAATTAAGCACAAATCAGTGGCTTCACCCATCATTCAGGCGCGGAGAGAAAACAAACAAATTCCTAATGGAATGAAGTTACATGATTATGCTAATCTCTATTTTGACGCACATAATCCAATGCTGTGTAGTATAAAAAAACAAAATACTGAGATAGTAATTATACAACTTGACAAGAAAATATTGATGGTTAAAAACGTAGTTTTATGTGATCGAAATGCCTCCAGTGATTATGCTGCGTTTTACCCAGTCGAAATTGGTTTGGAGAAATTAAATTTTCAAATGATATACAATAGATATTGGACAAACCATAAGGATCCAATTCTATTAATGGAGCATAAATCAATCAAATGCGCCGAAGCACTTATACCCAATTGTGTTCCCCCTGATTACATATCCGAAATTATTGTGTACAATGATTCTGTTAAAACCCGGCTTGAATCTATGGGAATTACATTGCAAATTACAGTAGATAGCAGTATTTTTTTCTAAGCTTATGATTACAAACGTAACAATCGGTAACATCTTTGAGGCGGATGCTCAGACGCTGGTCAATACGGTGAACTGTGTCGGCATCATGGGCAAAGGAATCGCGGCTGATTTTAAAAAACGTTTCCCCGATATGTTCGCCGATTATAAAAGTCGCTGCGATAATGGTTTACTGCGGCCGGGAGAACCGTATATTTACAAATCAACCATAAAACCCTGGATTATTAATTTCCCGACGAAAAACCACTGGCGTTCGGTTTCTAAACTGCAGGATATTGAAAAGGGCGTCGATATTATACTGGAGAAGTACCGGGAATGGGAAGTTACTTCATTAGCGGTGCCACCGCTGGGCTGTGGGAATGGTCAGCTGGAATGGCGCGACGTCGGGCCGTTATTGTATCGCAAATTTCAGGATATCGATATTCCCGTCGAACTCTATGCCAGTTTCCAGACGCCGAAAGAGCAGCTATCAGTAGAGTTTTTAAAATCCGCGAATCCGAAACAATCCGGGAATGGTTACCGCAAAGCGGGCCAGTCGTTTAAGCCCGAATGGCTGGTTCTGATCGAAATCCTGTACCAGATCGGCAAGAACCCCTATCATCGTCCGATCGGGAGAACATTTTTCCAGAAAATCGGCTATATCGCCACTGCCCAGGGTGTCAACACCGGCTTCCAATATTCCGAAGGAAGTTTCGGACCTTTTTCACATGACATTAAACACGCCATAGCCGTGATGTCCAACAATAACCTGTTGATTGAAAAAAATAACGGTCAGGGATTCCAGTATCTGCCCGGAGAGGCTTATTCCAAAATGCGGGAGAAGCATAAAGACCTGATTGACAGATATAAAAAAGTCATCGACAGGACGACCGATCTCTTTATGCGCATGGATACAAATCAGGCCGAGATTGTATCGACAATCCTGTTTTCTTCCCGCAGACTGAAAGAGCATGCCGATAGCATCGAAGTCAGCGAGAAAGAGATATTTGATCGGGTAATGGATTGGAAGAAAAAAAGACGTCCGCCTCTGAAAGAGGAAGATGTCGCCAGCGCCATCCGCAACCTGGTGATGCTGCGCTGGTTGAATGCCAAATTCAGTCAGGATTTACCGGTCAGTGAGATGTTTTGATTTTGAGTAATTTATAAAGACTCATTGAATTAGTACGTGCACGTTTAACAATTAACATCGATTGCCGGTTAATAATAATTATCCGGTGGAAATTATTTAACTGAGCAATAGCGAGGACTCTATGACCGAACTCATATGGCAAGGCAAATATGATAAAGACGGCAAGAAAAACGGGCCGGTGCGGATTGCGCTGCCCTTTCAGACCGTGGAAACCGTCAACGAATCGGCGCAGGACCGCGGGCGCATGCTCGATCTTTTCGCCAAAGGCAAACCCGGCGAGTGGCGCAACCGCCTGATCTGGGGCGATAAGAAGTACGTCCTGCCCTCGCTGCTGCCGGAATTCGCCGGGAAGGTGAACCTGATCTACATCGACCCTCCCTTCAATGTCGGCGCGGACTTCTCCTTCACCGCGACAATCCCCGACAACCCGGAGACCGAGGAAGACGAGACCACCAGCTTCACCAAGCAAGCCAGTATCATCGAACAGAAAGCCTACCGCGACACCTGGGGCAAGGGGCTGGAATCCTACCTGCAATGGTTCTACGAGACCGCCATCCTGCTGCGGGAACTCCTTGCCGAAGACGGCAGCATCTATGTGCACCTGGATTGGCATGTGGGGCATTATGCG
The DNA here is from genome assembly GCA_018824205.1 of bacterium. Classification (GTDB taxonomy): domain Bacteria; phylum Fidelibacterota; class UBA2242; order UBA2242; family UBA2242; genus B118-G9. The sequence goes on along the minus strand of JAHJGX010000081.1, from coordinate 45,385 downwards.
AAAGCTGTATTAGATGAGGTTTTTGGGTATGATAATTTTAAAAATGAAGTTGTATGGCAAAGATTCAATTACCATGCCGATGCCAAAAGGTACGGAATAGTACATGAGGGAATTTTATTTTACACAAAAACCGAAAAATATATCTGGAATCCTCAAAGAACTTCCTTTAAGGAGAGTTACATAAGAAGTCATTTTAATCAAAAAGATAAAGATGGAAGAAATTATAGATATGATAATATGCTTGCAAAAGGAGATGGGCCTGCAAGAAAATTTGGAAATAAATTAATTTCTCCAAATCCGGGCACTCACTGGCGATATAGTCAAGAAAAAATTGATGAATTATGGAAACAGGATAAACTTATTATTAGTGACAGTGATAGGGTATCGGTGAAGAGATATTTAGATGAGATTGATGGTGCTGTTATACATTCAATTTGGACAGATATAAATCCTCTGAATTCCCAGGCAATTGAAAGAATTGATTATCCAACCCAAAAACCAGAGGCCCTTTTAGAGCGCGTCATCAAAGCCAGTTCCAATGAGAATGATTTGGTGCTGGACTGTTTCTGCGGCAGCGGGACGACGGCGGCGGCGGCGGACAAGCTGAACCGGCGCTGGATTGCCTGCGACCTGGGCAGATTCGCGATCCATACCACCCGCAAGCGCCTGCTGGGGAACCCCGATGTGAAGCCCTTTGTTGTGCAGAACCTCGGCAAGTACGAACGGCAGGAGTGGATGGGGGCGGAGTTTCCCGACGCCGATTCCCGGGCGGCGGTGGAGCAGCGTTACCGGCACTTTATGCTGCAACTGTTTGGCGCCGAGCCGGTGAACGGCTACAGCTGGCTGCACGGCGTCAAAGCCCATCGCATGGTACATATCGGCGGGGTGGACGCGCCGGTCTCCATCGGCGACGTCAAGAGCATCGTGCAGGAGTTCTGGAAGTCCGTGGGGAAGACCGGTGACATCGAGACCAACGGCATCGATGTACTGGGCTGGGATTTTGCCTTTGAGATCAATGAGACCGCCAGGCAGTTCGCCGCTGAGAACAAGGTGGATGTGAAGTTCAAGAAGATTCCCCGGGAAGTACTGGAAAAGAAAGCCGTTGACCAGGGCGATATCCGTTTCTTCGAGCTGGCATCATTAGCGGTGGATACCAAGATCGATAAAGAGACGGTGACGGTTGAATTGACGAATTTCATCGTTCCGCCTGATGACGTCCCGGAAGATGTGCGCCACGCGATTACCCACTGGCAGCAGTGGATTGATTACTGGGCAGTAGACTGGAATTACCGTAACGATACTTTTCATAACGAATGGCAGTCTTACCGCACAAAAAAGGAACCGGGCATTGAACTGTCCACCCGGCATAAATACAAGGAAAGCGGCACGTACAATATTGTCATCAAGATCATCGATATTCTGGGCAACGATACTACCAAACTCATTACTGTTGAGATAAAACTATGAGTCCGCGGAAGAAACCCATCGACCAGACCGATCTATTCAATGTCAGCGAGCGGCTGATGACGGCGCCCTGCGTTCCGGCGATTCGGGAGGCGGTCAGGCAATGGAAGGATAAAAATCATCCTGGAATTACGGATACCACCCGTGAGTTGCTGAATTACTGGTTCTATTGCGATCATAAACTGCCCAACGGTGTACCCTTCAAGTATTACGAATCCCAGCAGGAAGCGATTGAGACATTGATTTATCTCTATGAGGTTGAGAAGATTCGAAGCCGGATGGAATTGATTAAAAAATACGCCGTCAGTCAGAAAGATTTACGGTTGCCGCCCTTTGACGATTTTGCGCGGTATTGCATCAAGATGGCGACCGGCAGCGGCAAGACCAAAGTCATGGCTCTGGCGATTGCCTGGCAGTATTTTAACGCGGTGCGGGAGAATGATGAGGAATACGCGAAAACCTTTATGATCCTGGCGCCTAACGTGATTGTCTTTGAACGCCTGAAGACCGATTTTGGCAATGGGCATATCTTCCGGATTGACCCGCTCTTCCCGCGGCATTATGAACTGTTCTGGGACATGGAGTTTTACATGCGGGGTGATCCGGAACGGGCGGGCAGCACCGGGGCGGTTTACCTGACAAATATTCAACAGTTTTATGAGCGGAGCAATCCGAACAATGATGAAACAGATATTATGACTGAAATGATGGGGGAAAAGCCGCAGACCCAGAAACTCGAGATCACCGATTTCGATGAACGGATTGCGAAGCGAGCTGGACAGGTGGTTGTTTTGAATGATGAAGCTCACCACACTCATGATGAGAAAAACGAATGGAACAAGGTCATCCGGCGAATTCATGAGCAGCGACCGATTGTCGCTCAACTTGATTACTCAGCGACGCCGCGTTATTCCAAAGGAGCGCTGTTCGCCTGGACGGTCTTTGATTATCCTCTGAAACAGGCGATCTTAGACCAGATCGTTAAATACCCGGTCAAAGGCGTTTCAAAAATCGAAGAAGCAAAATCTGACCTGGTGACGGTCAGATATAAAGGGTTTCTGATTGCCGGTGTGGAGCGCTGGAAGGAATATTCCGAGCAGTTGAAGCCGTTACAGCGCAAACCAATCCTGTTTGTCATGATGAATAGCACTGCTGAAGCCGATGAGGTGGCTGACTGGCTGCAGCGCAATTATCCATCGGAGTTTACCGGCGCTAAAACGCTGGTGATTCATACCAACCGGTCGGGTGATATTTCAGTGAAGGATCTGGATGAAGCCCGGCAGAAATCCCGGGAAGTGGATGAGGATGATTCGCCTGTGAATGCGATTGTCAGTGTGCTGATGCTGCGGGAAGGCTGGGATGTCAAGAATGTCACCGTAGTGGTCGGTTTGAGACCCTATACAGCGAAGGCCAATATATTACCGGAACAGACCATCGGACGGGGATTACGGCTGATGTTTCGAAGTCTGCACACCAGCTATCGCGAACATGTGGACATCATCGGTAACCGGGCATTCCTGGAGTTTGTCTCTGACCTTGAACGGATGGAAGACCTGAAGTTTGATACCTTTGAGATCGGCAAAGACAAACTGCAGATTGTCACGATCATGCCGGATGAAAATAAGAAAGACAAAGATATCGGCATCCCGGAGTTGTCACCGTCTTTAATCAGAAAGAAAACTTTAGCCGATGAGATTAATGGAATTGATGTCCGATCATTCAAAGTCAATCCGCTTCCCATCGTGGATAAAAGCGAGGATATCAAAACGTTTATCTACGAGGGCATTGATATCCTGACCAAGGAAAAGCTGTTTGAGCGGGAATATGAAATTCCACCGGCGCAAACCCCGGAAGAGGTGATTGGTTACTATGCCAAGCGTATAGCACATGATTTGAAACTTCCATCACAGTTTGCAACGCTGGCGCCTAAGATAAAAGAATTCTTTCAGTATGTCGCTTTCGGGAAAGAGATTGATCTGTCTGAAACGAGAATCATCAAAGCGATGAGCACCAATGTGGCAAGTTATGTGGTTTGCAAAGAATTTGAGAAGGCGCTGAGGAATAAAATCGTCAAAGAGGTTCACCCGGAATTGCTGACACCCCTTAAGATGCTGTCCTCAACTGACCCGTTTCCCTATTCGAGATTGTTGCTGGATTCCCCAAAAACGGTTTTCAACTATGTTGCCTGTGACAATGAATTTGAGCGGGATTATGCGAAGTTTCTGGATCAGGCAAAGGATGTTGTGGCATTCGCCAAATTGCCGTTTCAGTTTGGATTCAGCATTGCCTATACCGATACACGGGCGAATATCCGCAATTACTTCCCGGACTTTATTGTGAAACTGTCCGACGACGATTTTTGGGTGATCGAGACAAAAGGACGCGAAGACCTCGATGTCGCCATGAAAGACCAGGCGGCGCAATGCTGGTGCGAGAATGCGACGGAGCTGACCGGAAAGAACTGGAACTACATGAAAGTAAGCCAAAGCGAATTCGAGAAGCTTAAGCCGGAGAATTATTTGGAACTGTTGGTGGCTGTCAGTGAGTCAGTGTAAAGAAAATCCTTGACGATCCCAAAAAAGGAATTAACTTATAAGTGAATTTTAATTTTAACATTAATGAAGTCTATCCTGGTTCTAAAGCAAGAATCTACACAATTAGATATAAAAATGAAGATAAAAGTGAATTTCGGAAATTTCTTGAGGATTTTTCGGGGAACCCAGAAATAGATCAGATTACGCATAGGTTGCAGAACATTACTGAACGGTATGGGCTTCGAGATGATTGGTTTCGACAAGAAAGCAGGAATCCTAAAATCGGAAGAATTCTTCTTGACTCCGGACTTCTACGCTTATTTTGCATTCGATGGGAAAATGATATCATTATCCTAGGATATGGTGGTGAAAAAGACCCAAAGAAACCAAAACTAATTGATAATCCGGATTTAATGACGATTGTTAATAAACTTGAAACCGTATATGATCAGATATCGTATTATATAAAAAGAAATGGTTTAACGATACGAGAATTTCTTGAATTAGAAGGTAAGTGATGAAGATGAATAAAAGCGATAAAGAGTATTTTGAAGAATTATTAGCCCAAGTTCCTGATGATGTTGTTCGCCTTGTCGATCATCAGATGGAAATATCCGTTGCGATTGCCGATGCAATTGACAGAAGCAAATACAAAAACCGCAAAGAATTCGCTGAAGCAATTGGTATGAAACCGTCGATGCTCAGCCGGATATTGGCGGGCAATGTGAACCTGACTCTGAAGACAATCACCAAAATTGAATCAGCGTTGGAAACAGAGATAATCAATGTTAATACTCAATTGTCAGTTCAGGAAAAACAGTATAATATTCCCCCGGAATTAATCACTTCATTTTCTTCTTATTTTACACAGAAGGAAGCATCTCTGTTTAATCGTATTAAACAATATTCTGAAGATGGTGTTCTCATATCGGGATCTGTTTTTTGTGGCGTAAAAGAAGGGGTGTATGGAAATGCCTAAAACAGAAAAGCCAATTGAATTTCGTTTGAAAAATATTCAAATAGCGAAGTGCTCTTTCCAAAAACCGGAGAACGCAATTCAAGAAGATCAGGAACTTGGATTTTCCTTTATATTCGGTGTTCAATTTAATGAGGAAAATGGTGAAATAATCATTGAGCTTGCCGCTAATATATATTTATCTCCAGAACAAAAAATTGTTATTGGAGAAATAAAAGCAGATACTCATTTTGCTATTAATAATTTCAGTGATTTTGTTGTAAAGAAAAATCAATTCGCGTTTCCCGAGGATTTTATCATAATGCTGATAAGTATCTCTTTTTCAACTCTTCGAGGCGTTGTCATAGAAAAATCCGCCAGCACCCTTCAACATCAAGTCATACTTCCAGTGATCAATGTGAAAGAGATTGTCAATAAACAAAAAGTTGAAAAATAGATTTATTACTATACAAAACCAGACCTGCAGTTTTATATTGAAACACCTATAGATTTTGTATCCATAATACTCCTTTAAATATACTAAATATCTCTTAAATTCTCCCCGGTTTATGCCTGAGATGAAGGAGTAATCTAACATCAAGGGATGCGGAAAAATTATCCTGGATGGAACAACCGAATTATTGATTAAAGACGACCGGATTTAAAAAACATATCTTGGTGGATAATATATAGATTGTTACAGCAGCAGTCCGTTTCTTGTTAAATACAAAATCCTAAAAATCCAAATTCCAAACAATGATTCTTCGAAAAAGTAATATTTTGAATATTGGAATTTGAAAATTTTGAATTTATTTGTTGCTTGCCTGCCCGACAGTCAGGCGGGGAATCTGGAATTTCAATCAAAACTCCGTTTCAACCAGCCGGTATTCCCGGCTCCCTAATCCTATCTGTTCGCCATATTCCAATTGTATTTGAGCATTCAATGCCGGAAAAGCGATCTGTGAAAGGGATTTACCGGTTTGTTTTTTTGTCAGATCATAGACCGCCTGATCAATAGCAACGGGATCGGTTCCGGCCAGGACACCGATATCGTCGATTAACGAAATGGGTTTTTGCGCGAGACAGTCACAGTCTTTTGTCATATTGATCATAAAAGTCAGAAAGCCCATTTTCCCGTTTTTCTGCTTTACGATTCCGAGTGCGTGTTCAGCAATCTGTTTTTGAAGCAATTCGGACGAACTGTCCCATTTGAATTTTACGGCATTAAAACGGCAGACCGCCAGGCATTCGCCGCATCCGATACAAATACCTTCGTTAATGAATGCAAAATCATCGCCGACAGTAATTGCATCCACGGGGCACCAGTTTACGCAGACGCCACAGGCAGTGCATTTGCTTTCACTGATAATTGGTTTGGATACCGAATGCTGGGTGAGTTTGCCTTTGCGGCTGGACATGCCCATGCCGAGATTTTTAATTGTCGCACCCAGTCCTGTAGTCAGATGGCCGGTGGCATGGGAGATGACAATTGCGGAGTGTGCCGAGACAAGTTCTGTGGCAAGCGATATTGATTTGTTCAGAGGCGCATTGATCTCGATTTCCGATTCATTGCGTCCCAGAATTCCATCGGCAATTATGATTGGCGCGCCGAGTTTTTCGGACGTAAATCCATGTTCGGCGGCTACTTCAATATGATCGATGGCGTTGTCCCGGCGGCTTTTATAAAGTACATTGGTATCAGTGACGAAGGGTTTAGCGTTGCAACTTTTGATCATTCGCACGATTGGTTCGACATAATGATGGGGGAGATAACTGGTATTGCCGGGTTCGCCGAAATGAACTTTAACAGCCGTAACATCATTCTTCTCAATGATTTTATCAAATCCGGCAGTTTTAAATAGTTTTTTCAGACGATTTTTGGTCTGGTCTATCGGATCGGAATGCTGGAATCGTAATAAAAAAACGGGTGTACTCATATAAATCCTTCAATTATACCATTCCAAATTTAAGTGAAATCAGGTCAAATTCAATATCGCCTATTTAAAAAATCATTGTAACGAAACAATCTGTTGAATATTCAGTAAAACAATTTTGCTTTCTTTCGCAGGAATGGTTATTTTTACTCGATAATAAGGAATACCAAATGAGACGATTTATTAAAATTATTACCCTGTTGATTGTGTTTCTGATTTTTCATCAGCCGGCCTTTTCGCAAAAAAAATATGTCCCACCAGGGACTCCCGGAGGAGGTATCGACGATCCTAATGCCCGGTATGGCGGATTAGCCCTTGTGCAGTCCAATAACGGTGGCGGAGTTGGCGGTTTTTACGAATGGGCGCTGAACTCATCTAATCACCTGACTGCCAATTTGAATATCGTTTTTGTGCGTGGTAAAAACGATTATCAGATATACGATTACAATTCGTCATACTATTATAATTCACCGGTTTACCTCGACCGTCCGAATAAGACTAGATTGAATTTCCTGTCGTTCCAATTAGGCTACAAACGGATTTTGTTTACGGATAAACTGGCTAATAATTTCCGGCCATTTCTCTATTGTAATGCCGGCCCGGTTATCGCAATGGATCCTGCAAATGTACCGGACTGGTCTGAGCGGATGAAAAATATCGACTATTACTACAACGGTACGGTTCATTTTGGCGCCGGGATTGATTTTGTAACAATGCCAAAGTCTCTCATTTCCCTCTTTATCGGTTATGAATATCTCAACTTTCCCAATAAAATTGATATTCCAAGCGATCTGCCGCCGGAAGAAGATTGGGATTCCTATTATACCGGTCGGCGGAATTTCAGTGGAATAGTCATCAAGATCAGTCTTGGGAAAAAGTTTTAATGCATCACTATTATTTTTATGTTTCACCTGAAAAGATAAATGACAATTCAGCAACATTGACCCATGACGATTTTCGGCATTGCATACAGGTTCTCAGAAAAAAAGTCGGAGATGAAGTCTCTCTTGTCGATGGTAATGGGAATATTGTTCATTCAATAATTCAGGAACTTACGAAAACCAGTTGTAATTGCCGGATTTTAACAAGAGAGAAACGGGCAAAAGCCCTGAAGACTGATATCATTCTGGGTTTTGGCATCATAAAGATAAAAGCATTGGAACTTATGATTCGAGACGCTACGGCGTTGGGAGTGTCCGGGATAGTACCCTTACAGACAAAACATTCTATTAAACAGAGTATCAATGCTGAAAGAGCTCATAAAATTGCCGTTGAGTCAATTAAACAGAGCGGAAATTACTATCTTCCGAAAATCGAAAAACCACAATCTTTATCGAAATGGTTCAATGGAATTCCACCCAATACAGTAAAAATTATATGCGACCAGGAGAGCAATAACAAATTATGTGAATTGTTGTTGGGCGGTGATCCGATTAAATCAATCGCTGTTTTGGTTGGACCTGAAGGCGGCCTGCATGATGATGAGATCAAATTGGCGCTTGAAGCCGGTTTTATACCGGTGAATTTAAATCCTTTTCGTTTGCGAACGGAATTGGCAGTTGTAGCAGCGATTTCAAGTATTTGTTCATTAGTTAACTGAGGAAGGGAAACCAGGTGAGTGACGAGTGTATTTTCTGTAAAATTGCGAACGGTGAGTTTGGTACAAAATTTATCTATGAAGATGCTGAATTGTTGGCGTTTCGTGATATAAATCCTCAGGCGCCGGTGCATGTCTTGATTATTCCCGGAAAACATATAACACGAATAAATCGACTGGAAGATTCAGATCAGGCCCTGGCAGGAAAAATGATTCTGACTGCCAATAAAATTGCACGGGATGAACGGATTTCCGAAAGTGGTTATCGATTGATATTTAACTGTGGCCCTGACGGTGGGCAGGAGGTCGAGCATATTCATCTGCATCTGCTGGGTGGTCGTCAGATGAACTGGCCGCCGGGGTAATGCGTTTTAAAGCAAACAGATACCGTTTAACCGGATATTTTTCCGTTAAGCAAGAAACACCTGCCATTTTCCATTGAATTGAATATATTAATCCGGCATATCAGAGATGTGCGATTAGAAAACTGACATATGTATATATCCAAACTTTCGCTCTACGGTTTTAAATCTTTCTCGAAAAAATCTGAAGTTCATTTCGGCAAGGGAATCACGACAGTCGTCGGACCAAACGGTTGCGGTAAAACGAATATTGTCGATGCGATTCGCTGGGTAATTGGAGAACAGAAGTCCAGTGTCTTACGCGCCGATCGCAATACGGATATGATCTTTAATGGTACGGCAACCCGTCGGCCGCTCAATCTGGCCGAAGTATCCCTGACGATCCATAATGTCAGCGGCAGACTTTCACTGCCATATTCTGACATCATCATCACACGCCGGGTTTACCGGAATGGTGAAAGTGAATATTTCATCAATAATAACCTGTGCCGGTTGAAAGATATTACTGACCTGTTTATCGATACCGGAATGGGCGCCAACGCCTATTCGATCATTGAATTGAAAATGATTGAGGATATCCTGAGTGAGAATCCTGATGAGCGTAAACGACTCTTTGAAGAAGCAGCAGGCGTCAATAAATACCGGGTGCAGCGGAAGGCCGCTCTGCGAAAACTGGAAGCAACCAAGGATGATCTGACCCGTTTAAATGATATAATCAATGAGATTGATGCCAAAGTTAAAAACCTTCATCGTCAACTTAAGCGATATGAGAAACACCAGGAAACAACGGCGAGTTTAATTGAATCCGAAGTCCAACTGGCGATGCGAAAAATTACAGATATTCGGAAATCTCTGGATCCCATCGAAGGCCATATCTCCGAAGACAGGGAAGAGATTGAAAAAATCATAAAGGATTTAACCGGTAAAGAGGAAATCTGGAATACCAATCAAAAGGAATTTGAAGAACAGGAAAGCGTTCTCGACGAAAAGAATCAACAGCTCTCGGAAATTCGGGATGAACGGAATAAATACGCTACTGAAGAACTGGTACTGAAAGAACAAATACGCAATATAAATCAGACAATTGCCCGGCTTCAGAATGATATTCTGCAGTACGAAAAGACAATTACTTTTACAGAAGAGAAGGAAGTTGAATTAAAACAGCAACATCTTGACACTCAAAAACAGCTTAACGATAAGCGTGAATCATTTAAAACTATTGAATCTGCAGGAGAAGAAATTGAGCAACGGTATTCGAAAGTGAATGCTGAGATTCAAGCTCTTCAGGAAGAACGCTTTGGTTTATCAAAGAAGCAGGCAGAGAACAGCGCCCGGTTTGGTAATCTCCAGGAAAATATCGCTCAGCGGGAAAAAGAACTGACATCTATTGAGGAACATCTGGTTTCTCAGAGAGAAAATGAGAAAAAAATATCCGAATCCCTGAATGTGATTCATGATAAAATCAGTTCGCTGAATATTAATCTGCAATTAAAACGAGATAATCTGGACGAATTGGAAACCCGGTATAACCAATTTTATGAATCCGAGCGCAATCTTCAGAAGGAACGCCGGGATGTGGAGTCCCGGTTGGATCGGCTGAACAACCGGATTCAGTTCTACACCGGGATAATCCAGTCAAAAGAAGGGTTCAGCCCAGGTTTGCAATATGTTCTAGAAAATCTGCCTGATTTTCCGGGGATAAAAGGAGCATTGTCAGATCTGTTGTCAGTTGATTCAAAATATTATACAGCAGTTGAAGCCGTGATAAAGGATATTTCACGCTTACTGGTCGCTGAAAATCGTACAGCAGCGCTGCAAGCCCTTTCAAGATTAGCCGAACAGGATAAAGGCCGGGTATCTATTATTCCGCTGGACAATGAGTATCAACAGCAAACCGCCAATCCTGTTACAAACCTGATTCCATTGACGAACTATGTCAAATGTGATAAATCCCTCGCAAATCTGAAAGAATTTCTGTTCCAGCAGATCTTCTGTTGCGATGACGAACAGTATGATCGATTGATTAATGACCCGGATTGTCGTGGCATTTCACTGGTTTCGGATAAAGGACGTTTTCGGGATGCAAACGGAATATTTTCCGGTGGCTCCCGGGCCGCAGAATCCAATGTGCTGGTCGGACGGACAGAAAAACTCTATCAATTGGAATCTGAATCAGATGCAGTGTCGGAAAAACTGAAAGCGGTCCAGGCGCAACTGGAATCTGTTCAGAATGATTTTACTGCCATTCAATCCCAGAAACAGGATAACTCCCGGTTAATCAAGAATGCGGAGCAGGAAGCGTTAAAATTTCAGAGTCAGTTGCATCATGATGAATCACAACTAACCGAGTCAAAAAGTATTCAGAAAACGCTTGACAATAATCGAATTTCCCTGAAAGTACTGATTGAAAATTTTAAAGAACGAATTTTAAAGGAAGATCCAGGAAAATCAAATCTGGATGTTGAAATAGCTTCCATCGAGAAAAAAATCAGTAAGATACGGGAGCATGTTGCTGAAATTAAAAAAGAACTGGATCAAGTTGTCACTGATCGGCAAAATCAGCGTATTGAATTAATTAATCTGGAAAATAAATACAGGAATATCGCTGATAACCTGGAAATTACCAGGCGTACGATCCAGCGAACTCTTGAAAATAAAGGAAATGCTCGCATTGAGTTGAAAAATAACGAACAGACAGCTGATGACATTCAAATAAAAACAGGTGAAAATCAGAAACAATTGAGTGAATTTCAGAATACTGTCGCTGTCACAGAGAAAAATATTGAGGAATTCCGGCAATCATTTCAGGCCATTCGAATCAATATTCAGCGGCTGAATGAACAGCTGTTTAAATTGAGACGCGAAAAAGAAAAATTGTCCGAGTCGATCAGCCAGCTGGAACTGGGCCGGTCGGGTTTTCAAGCAGCGATCAATGAGATAAAATCCGTATTATTGGAAAAATACAATCGCACTATTCCGGATACTGTGCCCGACGATTTGCCGGAGAGGGAAGAACTGACCCGGAAAGTTGAGCGCTTTAAACGTAATCTTGAATTGATCGGTATGGTCAATATGACCGTAAAAGATGAATACGAAGAAGAAAATTCCCGTTTGACATTTCTGACGGAGCAGCGTGATGATTTGATAAAATCTGAAAAAGGGCTGAACGAGGTCATCACTCAAATCGATAGTATTGCCCGCGAACAGTTTCGTGAAATATTTGAAAAGATTCGTCTAAATTTCAAATCCACTTTTTCAATATTTTTTAACGGTGGTGAAGCTGATCTAAAAATAACCGGAGACAGTGATCCGCTGGAAGCCCAAATCGAGATATGGGCATGTCCGAGCGGGAAAAAGATGCGATCTCTGAAGATGCTCTCGGCCGGTGAAAAAGCCCTTACGGCGATAGCACTGTTGTTTGGTATTTATCTGGTCAAACCCAGTCCTTTTTGCATACTTGACGAAGTTGACGCCCCTTTAGACGATGAAAATACCCGCCGTTTTACAAATGTAATCAGAACCTTTTCTGAGAAAACCCAGTTTATTGTTGTTACACACAATAAATCTACAATGAGTATCGCTGATTCATTATATGGAGTAACGATGGCTGAAAGTGGTGTTTCCCAGATTGTATCCGTAAAATTGGAGTAGAATATGAAAGCGAAAATTAGTTTTTTACTGCTGCTATTAATATCAATACCGTCCATTGCAGCGGACTTTGATTTGGATTACGCCGTTTTAAGAGGCGATGAAGTCAATGATGTGGTTGAAGTATATTTGATGATACCGCGAATTCTGTTTGATTTCGTCGAAAGTGATGGTGCTTACCGTTCAAGTGCTTATGTCCGGGTGGCATTTGCTTTTGACGATACGGTGCGGCAGATGAAGGAATGGAGTTTTACTGACAGAGTTGATAACCCAAACCAAATTACTGACACTCAAAAAATACCGGAAATTGTGACGATCAATGTACCAAAAGGCAAGTACCGGATTATTGCAATTGTTATGGATCTGAATTCAAAGAAAACCTTTCGTAAAGAAACCGATATTCTTGTAAAAGACTTTGCTTTCGATAAGCTAGAGTTAAGTGACATCCAATTAAGCGGTCAAGCCTCGCGAACGGAGATGCAAAATAAGTTCAGTAAGTATTTCAACTATGATATCATTCCCAATGCCAGCAACATATATGGTGACCAAAATCCGATGATATATGCCTTTTGCGAGATATACAATCTGAAAACCGGCGCAGGTCAGAGCGAATCGTACCAGGTTCAGTATACTATTACAAATATCAACGATAAAATCATTCAACAAAATGAATGGCTTACAAAGAAAAAACCAGGGGCTTCAGCGGTGGAGATAAAGGGAATGAATATTGCTGAATTGAATTCCGGATTGTATAATTTCAAAATTGCTGTCAAAGAAGAAAATGCCGGCGCGGAAACGGTTGGCTTCAAGAGGTTTTATATTGCTAAAAATGATCAAAATAAGTTAATGGCTGATGTCATGGAGGAAGTCAATCTATCAGCATTGTCTGAAAAGGAATTAATTGAATTATTTAATCCTCTTAAATATTACGCCACCGATAAGGAACGCAAGATGTTTCGAAAATCGAATGTTGAAGGAAAACGTAATATTATCAATAATTTCTGGAAAACCCGTGACTCCGATCCAACAACACCACTTAACGAAGCCGAATTTGAATATCAACAGCGCATGAAATATGTGGCAGAACAATTTTCTTCACCACAGCGGGTAGGCTGGAAAACCGATATGGGAAGGGTATTTTTAATATATGGTCAGCCATCGGAAATTGAACGATTCCCTAGTTCACTGGAGACCAAACCCTATCAAATATGGTACTACTATGAATTTGAAGGTGGAGCCATTTTTGTTTTCGTTGATAAATCGGGATTTGGTATGATGGAATTAGTTCATTCGACAGCCAGAAATGAACTTCAGGACGAAGCATGGGAACGTTGGATACGGCCAATGGGAGATTCAGATAACGATTATTATTAAAAGAATTGATTTATCTGTCTCCGTTTCCTTGTGAAAACGTAATCTTAATAAGAAATCAATGAATAGTACTGCCGTCTCAGTAGATAGAAATAGAACACTGAAGATGATTGCTCGTGAATTTTATCATGGGCTTACATCGTTGCTGTTTCCGGCAATCTGTATTGTCTGTGATCAACGAATTGATGAACCGAATACAGTAGTATGCCACAACTGCTGGAGTGACCTAAAAGTACTTTCGACTGACATTGTCAAAATGAAACAAATTCCTGAACAACTTGATACAATTTTACCAGTATTTGAATTTAATGATACGATTCAAAAGATTATTCACGGACTAAAATATAGCGGATATAAATCTTCCGGAGTACATTTGGGACGGCTGATGGCTGCTCAGTTGCCACAAGACTTTTTATTGAAAGACACTGTCTTGATGCCTGTTCCACTGCATCCCCTTAAAAAGCGGGAGCGGGGGTACAATCAATCCATGTATATTGCCAGGGGAATTGCCGAAATATCGGGTAACATCATAAGAGATAATGTATTGAACCGGGTGAAAAATACGGTTACACAGACACATCTTGATGCTCATGAACGGCATGCAAATATGCAGAATGCGTTTGCTGTAAACCGTAGCTGTGATCTGAGTGGAATTTATTCAATAGTTCTTATAGATGATGTGTTTACAACTGGCGCCACAATGAACGCAGCAGCAACAGTATTGAAATCTCGCGGAGTCGCTTCAATTCGCGGCCTGACAGTCGCTGCTCCGATATAAACACTTTGATATTTTCCTTGTTTAAAATACCTGAAAAAGGTAATATTTTAAGTTATCTGAAAATTAATAATAAGGTGAAATATGGCACGACTTACAATTGATGATTTAGCCGTAAAAGGACAAAAAGTACTCGTCCGGGTTGACTTTAATGTTCCCCAGGATGAAAACCAGAATATTACGTCGGATTTCCGTATTAAGGCAGCACTTCCGACAATTGAAAAACTGCTAAAGGGCGGTGGGAAAGTAATCCTGATGTCGCATCTTGGAAGACCCAAAGGGAAAAAAGATCCCAAATTCAGTCTTCAGCCGATTGCAGATCGATTGGGTGAACTAATCCCAAATAAAGTCTATTTTGCACCGGATTGTATTGGAACTGAAGTTACAGAGATGGTTAATAATCTGAAGGAAGGCGAAGTTTTACTTCTCGAAAATCTTCGGTTTTATGAAGAGGAAACAAAAAATGGTGAAGAATTCTCTGCCAAACTCGCCGCTCTAGGCGATATCTATGTAAATGATGCATTTGGAACAAGTCATCGGGCGCATGCGTCCATGGCAGGTGTTGCCAAATATTTTAAACAACGGGCTGCTGGTTATCTTCTCGAAAAGGAATTACACTATCTGCAAGACTGCCTTGATGAACCAGAAAAACCCTATACAGCAGTTTTGGGTGGAGCCAAGGTGACCGGAAAAATCGAAATTATCGAGAGGCTTTTTGGCAAAGTCGATAATATTCTTATTGGCGGCGGTATGGCCTTTACCTTTCTGAAAGCTCAGGGAATGGAAATTGGTAAATCAATGCTTGAAGAGGATAAAGTTGATTTAGCCCGCGAAATCCTTAAAAAAGCTGAAGAAGTTGGATGTAAAATTTATCTGCCAAAAGATGTTGTCGTTGTATCGGAGCTGGTAGAAGGTGCGGAAATGGAAGTGGTTGCTGTGGATCAGATTCCGGCGGACAAACTTGGTGTTGATATCGGCCCCGAAAGCAACGTCCTCTTCAATCAAGTTTTAAATGAAAGCAAAACTGTCTTGTGGAACGGTCCTATGGGTGTCTTTGAAATACCGCAATTTTCTACCGGCACGGAGTCCATTGCACGGGCCTTGGCTGAAATTACGGAAAATGGAGCCGTGACAGTTGTAGGTGGCGGCGATTCGGCCTCAGCGATCAAAAAATTTAAATTAACGGACAAAGTGACCCATGTATCCACCGGTGGCGGAGCATCGCTCGAATTGCTGAGTGGCTTGGAACTGGTTCCGGTGAATCTAATCTCAATAAAATAGGTGCTTATGAAACGCTTTATTGCGGCCGCAAACTGGAAGATGAACAAGAATGTTCAGGAATCCATCGACTTTACAAACCATCTGGCTAAATTTGTATTGAATCTCAAGCGAACTGACGTTATATTATGCCCGCCTTTTACGTCGCTCTTTAACATTGGCGAACTATTGAAGACAACAAAGGTTTATCTGGGTGCTCAAAACATGCACTTTGCAGATTCCGGAGCATATACCGGCGAGATTTCAGCGGATATGCTTAAATCAACTTTCTGCGAGTATGTTATTTTGGGACATTCCGAGAGACGGCATGTGTTTAATGAATCTGACAGCCTGATTCATAAAAAATTGTTGACGGCACTTGATAAAGGTTTGAAACCAATTCTGTGTGTCGGTGAAACACTTGAAGAACGACAAAGTGGTCGGACAGTAAGTGTTTTGAAACAGCAATATAGCGATGCATTTACCGGTTTATCCGAAGGCGAAATGGAAAATTGCATTATTGCCTATGAACCTGTCTGGGCCATCGGTACCGGCATCGTGGCCAGTTCTAAGCAGGCCTCAGAAGCCCATAAAGAGATTCGGTCCATGATTGCCAGTCAGTTTAACCTGCGACTCGCAAATGAGATCCGGATTCTGTATGGAGGCAGTGTCAAACCCGAAAACGCAGGTGAACTGATTGCGACCGCTGATATCGATGGATTTTTGATTGGGGGAGCGAGTCTGACAGTTGAACCATTTGTTTCAATCATTCAGTCAATAGAAAATTATTTGGAAAAACAGGAGAAGTAGTGTATACATTTTTAATAATCATTCATGTTTTGGTATCATTGTTACTGACATTGACAATTTTGATGCAATCCAGCAAGGGTGGCGGCTTATCCGGTACTTTCGGTGGCGGCGGAAGCAGCTCGCTGTTCGGAGGTCGTGAAGCGGCGACATTTTTATCAAAGTTGACATCCGGACTTGCAGTTGCATTTTTCGTAATCTCAATTTTAATTGGTTTGATGTCCGCTCCACGTGGCGATGCGACGAGCATTATCAAACGTGAAGCAGATAAACGGGTGGCTCCTTCAGCAAATCTGCCGGTCCCTGCCGGTACTTTTGAAGATGAAGGTCCCTCAGAACTGCCTGTAACAGAATAAAAAACAAAGCAATAACTGTTTTTTGATGTTCGGAAAATTGCCGAGGTGGTGGAATTGGTAGACACGCATGGTTGAGGGCCATGTGGGCGGTAGCCTGTACGGGTTCGAGTCCCGTCTTCGGCACGATAATCTAATGAAAATAAGAGGATAACAATGAAATTAGTGACAAGAAAAAAAATCCTAATGATCACAGTAAGCTGCCTGCTGTTTTCTTCGTTTATATTTGGACAGACTTCAAACAGGATCAGTGAAGCAACCGACCTGCTGAACACCGGGAAGTACCGGGAAGCAAAAGCACTTGTGGAACCTGTTGTGGAACAAGATCAGGAAAATAACGCCGCCATATTTCTGCTGGGAAAAATATATTATAAACTTGGTGATTTGGATAAAGCAAGAAAACTGATCGACAAGGCACTCGAGATGGACCTTCGGAACCAGGAATATCGTGATACACGTAATGAAATGGCTACCTTTGCCAGCAAATTAACCGAAGGATCACGCCTTTATATCAGTGCTGATTACGAAGGTGCAAAAAAGGTCTATCGGGAAATCATTAAAGAAAACCCAAATTTCATTAATGCCTATATTGATCTTGGCCGGGTATGTATCCGCATTGACGATCTGGAAGGCGCTGCGGAAAACTTCCGGAAGGCGATTGAAAAGGACCCGGAAAATGAAAGTTACAAAAAAGAGTTCGAATCGATTACCCGCATGTACATTCAGGATGGAATCCAGTTGATGCAGCGTAAAAGTTATGCAGCTGCACTGGAAAAATTTAAACAGGCGATCAGTCTGAACCCTGAAGATCCGCTGGCCTATTATTATTCAGCAGTTGTCTATCTGGATGATAAGAATACCGCGGAAGCTCTGGTTGCAATTAAAAAAAGCATTGAATACGATCCGGAATACACTAAAGCACACTTGGTGAAAGGTAAAATCTATACGGGCATAAATGATGTGGCCGGAGCCGTAAATTCGTTTAGAAAAGCAATTGATCTGGATCCGGAATATGTTGATGCCTGGAAAAATATTGGTAACGTCTATAAACACACAAAGCAATATGATGATGCGATTCCGGCCTATAAAGAGGTAATTAAACTGGATCCGGGCTATGCCTCTGCATACGCTAATATGGGCGCGATTTATATTGAACAGAAAAAGTATAACGAAGCCGTTTCCAGTTTAGGCAAAGCAGTGGAATTAAATCCGAGAGATTACAATAGCCAATATCGCTTATCACAGGCGTATAATAATATCGGTAAATGTGATAAAGCGAAAGAAATAGCTCAGGAAGCACTCAAGGTGAAACCGAATTGGGCGCCGGTATTAATCGAATTAGGAATTGCCGAACGCTGTGTAGGCAACCGCACCGCCGCTAAACAAGCATTTCAAATTGCAGCCCGTGATCCGAAATGGAAAGCCGTTGCGGAATATGAATTAAAAACTGTACAGTAAAAAATCACTGGATTTGAAAAAAAGGGTAAGAGCAATCTCACCCTTTTTTATTTTAGAATGATCATTGCATGAATTGGGATTTCTCCTTATTTTTATACGGAATCAAGGAATAGAGAATAACATCACTATTAAATCATCAGACACGCTCATGAAAGAATTCATTCTAAATAATGCCGAAGCCCAAATGGTTGATCGCTATGCAATCGATACTCTTGGAATACCGGGTATCGAGTTAATGCAGCGAGCAGGTTCGTTTATATCGATGAAAGCGAAAAAAATTCTGAAACATGTACCCGGCAGTCATGTGGCTATATTTTGTGGAGCCGGTAACAATGGCGGGGACGGTTTCGTAGCTGCCCGGCAGCTGTCTGAGTGGGGTGTGACGGTTATCATCTGGCTTGCAGGCGCTCCGGAGAAAATTGCCGGAGACGCCTTACATTTTTTTAAAAAATGTGTTGATAAGCCTATCCGGATAATCAGCATCGTTGAACAGACAGACCTACCCACTGTCAAACAGATAGCGGAAAGCGATCTGATAATAGATGCATTGCTGGGAACCGGGTTTAAAGGTGAGGTACGGGGTATTATCCGGCAGTTGATTGAGTTGATAAATGCCTCAAAATGTCCGGTAATATCGGTCGATATTCCATCGGGTGTAAGCGGTGATACGGCTCAAACGGGAGGAGTTGCTGTTCAGGCAACCCGGACTGTGACAATGGGATTTCTGAAACGGGGACTTATGTTTCAACCGGGCAAGCGGTTAGCAGGTGATATTGTGCTGGCAGATCTCAAATATCCGTTACAGTCATTTAAAGTACTGGAACACGAAACTTACCTCATTGAGAAGCAAATAATCCTGAACCGGATCCCGGCTATTTTTGACGATACTTATAAACACCAGCAGGGGAAAGTGCTCATTTTTGCCGGATCAACGGGGATGACCGGAGCTGCATATCTGGTTTCACAGGCGGCTCTTCGAAGCGGAGCCGGGCTGGTGATTAGCGCAGTACCAGCGGGTCTGAATCCGGTCATGGAAATAAAAACCACTGAAACCTTAACGCTTCCATTACCGGAATCGAAGTTTGGTACATTTTGCCCGAACTCCCTTCCAGCTGCCAGGGACCGAATCGACTGGAGTGATGTGATTGTTTTTGGACCGGGAGTATCTTCTAATGATGAGGTTCGTGATTTTGGAATTGATTTGCTGCAATCCGTCATCAAGCCGATAATTATGGATGCCGACGGACTGCGTGTATTTCATGGTAATCTTGATCTGATAAATAAAATTAATGATTTGATAATCACGCCACATCTGGGTGAATTTGCGATGCTTTCGGGATACAAAATTGCAGATATAAAAGCAAACATTATTGACATTGCTCGGGAATTTGTGCTGGAACATCCGTGTACCCTTGTGCTGAAAGGGGCACCGACCATTGTTGTTTCTCCGGATGGGGAAGTGGGAGTGAACAGCTCCGGTAATCCGGGACTTGCCACAGGTGGAACCGGCGATGTTCTGACGGGTTTGATTGCCGGTTTGCGGGCCCAAAAAATGACGTCTTTCGATGCTGCCATCAGCGCCGTATTCATTCATGGATTAGCCGGTGATCTCGGTCGTAATGATTATGGAATTCGTGGCTTAATCGCCGGCGATTTATTAACTTATATTCCAGGAATTCTCAAAGAATATGAAAAGGTTCAATAGTGTCCAGACATCTGTATAAACTACCGGCGATACTATATAGTATGTTGATATTTTTTCTCTCCTCCTTGCCGCAGAGTGAACTTCCGCCGATACACATTAAAGGCTTTGATAAGGTTTTACATTTTATTGAATATTTAGTATATGGAATGACCTTGCTGCTGGCATATACGCACACGAAATCGCCATATATCTTGAGAAATGCCTTTGTGGTCAGTATGCTTACAGGAATACTGTATGCGGTAACTGATGAAATACATCAGCTGTATGTGATTGGAAGAGATTGCAGTTTTGGCGATTTTTCAGTGGATGTTTTGGGAGTTGTACTCGGTATATTTTTATTTTCGAAAATAATTAAGTATTATAATCCTGAGGATGAGATGCTTTTTCAGCACTCATCTCATAAGTAGAATTCAGAAAAGAGAATATGGGTTTAAAGAGTCTTAAGATCACCGGTTTTGCAATTATCGACCAATTATCTGTTGACTTTTACAAAGGATTTTCCGTAATCACCGGAGAAACCGGTGCCGGAAAATCGATTATCATTGATGCGTTAAACCTGGCACTCGGTGAAAAAGCAAATCCATCAATGATTAGGGCGGGAGCCAGCAACTCAATAATTGAATGCATTTTTTCCGACCTTGGTAATAAGCACCCGGTCATCCAATTCCTTCGACAAAACGATATTAATCCGCTGAATGGAGAGCTGAGGCTTAGACGCGAACTCAATATCAACGGTCGCTCAAAAGCCTGGATTAACGAGACACAATGTCCGATCAATATTCTGAAAATTGCAGGCGATCTGCTGGTTGATTTGCACGGTCAGCATGATCATCAGTCGCTACTGCGTGATGAAAACCATATTGAATTCCTGGATGCATACGGGAATTACAGTGATCTGCTTGAAAAGGTGCATGATGCCTATTATGCATTGAGCCGTCTGATTGAAAAATATACATTACTAATGGAAAAACGGAACCTGAACCGGGAAAAACGGGCACTGTGGGAATTTCAGTTGAATGAAATCAATAAAGTTGATCCGGTTGATGGTGAATACGAACAGCTGTTGAAAGAAAAGGCAATTCTTGATAATTCTGAAAAAATCAACGCAATCTCAGTAGAGTTGATAAATTCATTATACGAAGCCGAAGAAAATACTCTCTATCAGCAAGTTCTGGATATTAATAAAAAACTTGATACACTTAACGCTATCGATCCCGAATTTATCGAAGAATTGACCCGGTTTGAGGAAATGCAGTTTGCCATTCAGGATTTGTCAAAGCATCTGACAAATTATATTAGGAACATTCAGTTTGATCCTGATCAGGCTGAAAATGTCAGCCAACGACTTTACTCATTGCAGCAGTTAATGAAAAAATATGCCCCCAGTATTCAGGAAATTATCGATTATAAAACAAAAATTGAAACATATCTCGATGAGGATGACGGGCTTGATAACGAAATTATAAAAATTGAAAAAGAGATTGAAATAGCCAAAAAGCGATATGCTGATCAGGCATTGAAATTATCAGAAATACGGAACCAAACAGCCACGAAATTTGAAACAGAGCTTATCCAGACACTCTCTAAACTGGGTATTGCGGGCAGTCAGTTTCAAGTCGCAATTGAGCAAGTTGAATCCAGCAGCGGTTGGGTGGCTGTTAACGGAAAACAGATACGGTGTGATGCATCCGGAATTGACCGGATTGTGTTTATGATCAGCACAAATCCCGGTGAACCGTTAAGACCCTTGATTGACATTGTATCAGGTGGAGAAGTATCCCGGATTATGCTGGCAATGAAATCGATTATGGCTGGTAAAGATCAGATTCCGGTAGTCATATTTGATGAAATCGATACCGGCATATCCGGAAAGGTGGCACAGATAGTTGGGTGGCAATTAAAAAAACTTTCCGATATGCATCAGGTGATCTGTATAACTCATTTGCCACAAATTGCCGGGCTGGGTAATTACCATTATAAGGTTTATAAACAATCTGGTGGTGGTCGTAGCCAGACAAATATAGACCAACTTGATCACGAAGAGCGGGTTACTGAAATTGCATCCCTTATCGGCGGGACAAAAGTTACGGACACAACACTTAAACAGGCCCGGGAACTATTAGCGGATTAATAATCAAATGGATTTTACAGATTTAATAAATCAGCGACAATCTACCCGAAAATATTCCGAAAAGCAGGTTAAACGGGATTTAATTGATAAATGTATTGAAGCAGCCCGCCTGGCGCCCTCAGCCAGAAATTCACAACCCTGGTCATTTATCGTTCTCGATGACCCAAAACAAATAGCATCAGTTTCAGAGAAGGCCTTTTCGGGAATATATAAAAGTACCCAATTTGCCGGAAAAGCGCCGGTGCTGATTGTGGTGGTCACTGAGAAGGCGGATTATGTTACCCGGATGGGAAACCTGATCCGAAATATTAAATACAGTCTGATCGATATCGGCATCGCTTGTGAACATCTGGTTCTTCAGGCAGAGGAACTGGGATTGGGAACATGCTGGCTGGGCTGGTTTAGTGCCAGGGGGGTTAGAAGAGCGTTGAAGTTACCGCGTTCTGCTAAAATTGATATTTTGATCAGTATGGGATATCCACTGGACCCACAGTATCGAAAAGAGCGGAAGCGTCGAACGTTGGATGAAATTCGAAAATTTTATTCGCCTGACAAGTAACCTTTTTATTTCCTAACGATCAATAAATAACAGTTTGTAATTACTGAAAAAGCCGTTATATTTGCGGCTCGTTTAAATTTAGGAGTATTGCGAATGGAAAATGCTGAAATACAACGAATCCGAAATATCGGAATCGTTGCCCATATCGACGCTGGTAAAACGACGACCAGTGAACGGATTTTATTTTTTACAGGAATAACTCATAAAATCGGTGAAGTTCATGATGGTCAGGCTGTTATGGATTTTATGAAGCAGGAACAGGAACGCGGTATTACGATCACCTCTGCGGCAATTACCACCGAGTGGAAAAAGCACCAGATCAACCTCATTGACACACCCGGACATATTGACTTTACACTGGAAGTTGAACGGTCATTGCGTGTTTTGGATGGAATTATTATGGTATTCTGTGCTGTCGGTGGCGTTGAACCTCAGAGCGAAACCGTCTGGCATCAGGCTGACCGGTATAAAGTTCCCCGGATTGCGTTCATTAACAAAATGGACCGTCAAGGTGCAGACGTTTTTCATACTGTCGAGCAAATGAATGAAATGCTCGGTGCAAATGCGGTCCTGTTTCAATTACCAATCGGCAGTGAAGCGGATTTCAAAGGTGTTATCGATTTGATTTCCATGAAATCTATAACATACCGGGATCTTGACATGATAGTTGCTGATATTCCTGAGGAATATCAACAGCGGGCGGCCAAATACCGGGAAATGATGATTGAAAAATTGGCTGATTTTGATGAACCGTTGATGGAAAAATATCTCGCTGAAGAAAAAATTACGGAAGAAGATATAAAGACAGCTGCCCGTCATGCCGTACTTGCTCTTTGTGTAACGCCGGTTTTCTGCGGGGCAGCCTTCAAGAATAAAGGTGTACGGCTGTTACTGGATGCGGTAGTCGATTATTTACCGTCACCTATTGACCGTGGAATTATTACCGGTGTGGATATTCATCATCCGGAAATCGTTTTATCTCGAAAACCTTCGTATAAACGACCGTTTTCGGCACTTGCGTTTAAAATTACGAATGATGCATACGTTGGTCAGCAGACATTTATCAGGGTCTATTCCGGTGAACTGGAAGTGGGCAGTTATGTGCTGAATTCAACCAAAGGTAAAAAGGAACGCATTGGTCGTATTTTACGAATTCATGCGAATGATCGTCAGGAAGTGAAAATATTAAGAGCCGGTGATATTGGCGCGTTAATCGGAATCAAATACACTACAACCGGTGATACGTTGTGCGATGAAGCAGATCCGGTATTACTGGAAAATATTCAATATCCCGAAACTGTTCTGGATATGAAAATTGAACCGGATTCAAAAAAGGAACGTGATCGCCTGTCTATTGCTTTGAGTAAAATGGCATTAGAAGACCCATCATTTAAAGTGCATTATGATGAAGAGACTGAGGAAACCGTTATTTCCGGAATGGGCGAGCTGCATCTGGAAGTAATCGTCGATCGCCTGAAAACAGAACATAAAGTGGATGTCAATGTTGGTAAGCCAGCCGTAGCGTTTCGCGAGTCAATTACCCGGGAAGTTGAATATAATTATAAGTATAAAAAGCAGACCGGTGGTAAAGGACAGTTTGCTCATATTGTATTTCGGCTGGAACCGAACGATAGAAACGGTCTTGAATTTCTTGATCTGGTTAAAGGCGGAAATATACCGCGGGAATATATTCCATCCGTTGAAAAAGCATTTCGGGAAGCCATGAACCGCGGACTTTATGCCGATTATCCTATGGTGGACGTTCGGTTTGTCCTGATTGACGGCAGTTATCACTCGGTAGATTCCAGTGAAATGGCATTTAAAATCTGCACAATTAAGGCGCTTCGGGAAATGATCAATAAAGCCGCGCCACAATTGCTGGAACCGGTGATGAAAATCGAAATCAATACACCCGATGAATATATGGGTGATGCGATTGGCGATGTGACCCGACGCCGGGGAAAAATTGAAAACATGCGCCGGCACCGTAAAGGATCGCAGAAACTGACCGGAACAGTCCCATTGATGGAAATGTTTGGTTATGCGTCGGCATTGCGGACAATATCCAGTGGCCGGGCTGCATTTTCGATGGAGTTCTTAAATTATGCTCCATTGCCAAGATCTATTGAGGAAGAAGTCGTCGCGGAAGTAAAAGCGAAAAAAGCCGCGAAGCGCTAAAGACTCATTTTCAATCTATTTTAAAAAGTAATAATAAAAACTCCCGAACAGTAAATCGTCCGGGAGTCTTCTTTATTTGCATCAAATAAGCTACCAGATTTTGGCGATCTCATCGATGTTTCGATAGAGTTTCTGCCCTTCGCTAACATTGAACGCTTTATGAAATTCCGGGAAGTTTGAAACAGGTCCATTTGTGCGGTATTTTGCCGGCGAATGGACGTCGGTTTTTAAACGCAACAGCTGATTTTCTCTTCGGATATTTGTTCTCCACACCTGCGCCCAGGAAAGATAAAAGCGTTGTTCCGGAGTAAATCCGTCAATTTCCGGTTTGGCCGGATTTTCCTGCATTGCAATCTGCAGCGCCGCATAAGCGATTGTAAGTCCGCCCAGATCAGCAATATTTTCACCGAGAGTCAATTTTCCGTTTATCTTAAATGTATCCAGCACGGTATAATTATCAGCCTGTTCAATTACTAATTTTGTCCGTTCATTAAACTTTTCTTCGTCCGCTTTGGTCCACCAGTCATTCAGGTTACCGTTTTTGTCGTATTGCCGGCCCTGATCGTCAAAACCGTGCGTCATTTCATGTCCGATGACAGCCCCGATGGCGCCATAATTTACCGGATCGTCGGCTTTAAAATTAAAAAATGGTGGCTGAAGAATCGCTGCGGGAAAAACAATTTCGTTGACCCCGGGATTATAGTACGCATTCACAGTCTGCGGGGACATATACCATTCGGTGATGTCGACCGGTTTGTTGATCTTCTTTAATGTTCTTTGAACCTCAAATGCGTTGGCATTCAGGATATTATTGACGTAGGAATCACGATTTATAATCAGATCTGAATAATCCAGCCACTTCTCCGGATAACCGATTTTGACCCGAAAGGCATCCAGTTTCTCCAGCGCTTTTTCTTTGGTGACATCACTCATCCAGTCAAGGTTCTTGATGCGTTCTGCATAAGCGTGTTGAAGATTATAAACGAGATCCAGTGCCCGATTTTTTGCTTCGGAAGGAAAGTATTTCTCCACATATATTTGCCCGACGGCTTCTCCCAGTGACTGACTGGTGGTATTTAATACTCTTTTCCAACGAGGTTGTAACTCCAGTGTACCGGATAAAAACTTGCCGTAAAAATCGAAGTTGGCATTTTCGAAATCAGCACTCAGATATGCGGCTGTTTCATTAACCAGATTCCAACGCAGGTAGGTTTTCCAGTCATTCACCGGAATCTGACGAACCATAACACTGATCTCCTTAAAGAACTTCGGCTGGGCAATATTCAATATGCCGTAAGGATTGACACCCATTTGATTCAGATATCCAACCCAGTTATATTGAACAGCCATGCGCTGAAAATCCTGCAGTGACATGGGATTATAGATAAGCTTCGGATTCCGTTGTTCAACCAGCGTCATGGAGGATTTTGCCAGGCGGGTTTCAATTTTCATAACGGTTTCAGCATTCGCTTTTGCAAGTTCTTCGGAATCGCCGAGTAGTTGAAACATCCGTTGCAGGTGAGTTTTATACTCCTTGCGTATCTCATCGGATTGCGGACTGGTATCGGTATAATAATCACGATCCGGCAGGCCAAGTCCACCCTGATAAAACCAGCCAATATTCATTTCACTGTTTTTAAAATCCTGCTCTGCAAAAAAGTCAAAAAGGGGAGTGATATTCATTTTATGCAAAAGAGCGATCATATTTTGAATGTCATTCAAAGAATTAATTGCTTCAATCCGGTCCAAATATGGTTTAATTGGGGTTAGACTGTTCTGCTCAATTTTTCCCGTATTCATTCCGCTGGAATAAAAATCACCAATTTTTTGAATGTTGGAGCCTTTTACTGGATTTTCATTTTTTGCGGCGTTTTCCATAACCGTTCGCAGATCCTTGAGGTTTTTTTCACGCAACTCTTCAAAAGAACCGTAACGGCTATAATCATCGGGAACGGGATTTTTCTTTAACCAGGTACCGTTGGCAAACTGGTAAAAATCATCACCCGGACTGACACTGGCGTCTATGTTCGCAGGATCAATGGCTTTTCGTTGTGCAAAATCACTTTGGCCGCAATTGCTTACCAAAAGCAGACATAACAGGCATGGGACAATGTATTTCATCGATAATCCTTTCAATTTCATCTATCTTCATTTGATACAGCGGACTAAAATTAGTTAATTTTACATAACTGCAAAGTTAAAAACAGAAAAAGCCGGTTAAAAACCGGCTTTTCTGCATTAGAAATGATTGGCTTACTTGATTTTGATGGCGATGTTTTTCGAAATTGATTCTTTCAACTTCGGAACTGTAACTGTTAATACACCATCCTTGAATTCTGCGGAGATATTTTCCTGATCTGAAATCTCCGGCAATCTGAACGAACGCTGAAAAGAACCGTAAACACGTTCAGTCCGGTGATAATTTTCATTCTCAATTTTCTGTTCCTGATTCTTTTCACCGGATATTGTCAACTGATTATCACTGATGTTCATTTTAATATCCTCTTTCTTTATTCCTGGAAGTTCGGCAGAAATCAGATATTCTTTTTCCTTTTCAGTGATATCGACAGCTGGTGAAAAAGCAGTCAAGGATGTTTCTTCTTCGTCACTTGTGTTAAAGAACGAGCCAAATAAGCGGTCAAATTCATTTCTAAAACCTAGTGTTGTTCGGGGAGTCCATCTTACGAGTGTCATAATACATCTCCTTATTTTTGGGTTTCAATTTTCAAATAATTGCTTGAGTTATTTAATTTTAACTTCAATCTGTTTCGGCAAAGCCTCTTCAAGTTTCGGAATAGTGATAGTTAAAACACCATCGGAAAATCCGGCTTCGATCTGATCCTTGTCTACAAGGTCGGGCAGGCGAAAAGTTCTGCGGAATTTGCCGAAAACACGTTCATAACGATGATACTTATCCGACTTTGAATTCTTTTCGGATTTTTTCTCACCATCAATCGTCAGGATGTTTTCCTTTACATTGATATTGACATCCTTTTTGCCGACGCCGGGTAATTCGATGTGCAGAGAATAACTTTTATCCAATTCCTCAATGTCAACAATGGGACAGATTGAACATTCGTTTTTGCTGTCCGTTTCTGTTCCGTACACCGAATTCAACAGGTGGTCAATTTCGTTGTGATAATTAATCAAAGAACTTCTGGGAATCCATCGTGTAATAGTCATGGCTTTTCTCCTTTTATTTTTTCCATTTTCTCAAAAACCACTATTTAATGTCTCAAGCGCCGTGCCGAACATTTGGAGTTATTATTTTGTCATATGAAGCGGAAATCTTGTCGATCAATTTCTGCCGGAGTGTCGAAGTGGACATTTTTGTCAGGAAGCAATGTCAGTCTCTTTGTCGATTCGTCATTATTTGATTTAGGGATTCTTGACAATCCAAGACGTCTTTGGTAAATTCCGGGCGTAATTCAGGAGAGCAACGGCATGGGCAGAGTAAGTTTAAAAAATATGGTCTTTTATGGTTATCATGGGGTTGCCGAACAGGAAAAAATACTGGGTGGCCGTTTTGAGGTCGATCTCAGCCTGGATTTTGATATGACGCCCGCTATTTTATCCGATCATTTAAGCGATACAATCAGCTATGTGGATTTGTATAAACTGGTATATGATGTTGTAACAAACTCAAAATATTTTCTAATTGAGGCGTTAGCCGGAAAAATTATCAATGAGGTATTTCATCATTTCAATCCTGATAGCGTCTATATAAAAATTCGGAAACCCGGAGCTCCGGTCAAAGGAGTTTTGGATACCGTTGAGGTGGAACTCGAAAGGACCCGTGCACAGATGAAGGACGTAAAGTGAGTGTTTCATCTGTTTATCTTGCACTTGGTTCCAATATGGGAGACAGGGAACAAAATTTAAAAGCTGCGCTACAAAACCTGAATACCAATAAAATCCTCAGAGTATGTAACACTTCAAGCGTCTTTGAAACCGAACCGAAATATGTCACTGAGCAGCCGGATTTTCTGAATATGGTAATTGAAGGTTCAACTGAATTAGAAGCTATTGAGTTATTGAATGCATGTAAACGGATTGAAAAAGAAATGGGTCGTAATTTTCAGGAAAAGCGCTTTGGCCCGCGCATTATCGATATCGATATCCTGTTTTACGGTTCTGAAATTATCGGCGAAGAACGATTGACAATTCCGCATCCAAAGATTGCAGAACGGAGATTTGTTCTGGAACCGCTGGCAGAAATTGCATGTGGATTTGTGCATCCGCAGTTGCATTGGAAAGTTTCAGATTTATTAAATAAATGTCAGGATTCCGGCCAGGTACATAAAATTAAAAGTACACATTCTTGGATAAGTCATTAAATTATAGATAAGAACTGAAAGGATTCATGAAGCATCTATATTACATTGCAATCGAGGGAGTTATCGGAGTCGGTAAAACCAGTTTCGCTCAGATATTATCAGAGCGAATGTCCGCCAGGCTGGTGCTGGAAAAGTTTGAGGAAAACCCGTTTCTTGAAGATTTTTATATTGATCCTGAACGTTATGCTTTTCAGACACAGCTCTATTTTTTATTAAGCCGGTATCGCCAGCAGATGGAATTGAAACAGGTTGACCTTTTTTCGAATCTTTTGGTCAGTGACTATATGTTTGACAAGGATAAACTCTTTGCCCATCTGAACCTGAATGAAAAAGAATTTGTACTCTATAACCTGATCGCTCATCTTTTAGAAAAAGAGATTGCCAAACCCGATCTTGTTGTGTTTTTACAGGCAAGTACCGATCGATTGATGACAAATATTAAGAAACGGGGACGCAGCTACGAACGGGAAATGTCCAGGGAATACATTGAATCGCTGAACCAGATTTACAATGAGTATTTCTTTCGTTATAAAGACAGTCCTTTGCTGATTATCAACACAAATGATATTGATTTTGTCAATAATGATGATGATCTGAACGAGTTGCTCTCATTATTAAAAAAACCGATTTTGGGAACCGTATATTATCATCCCGAACGAAAGGCAAAGTAAATGTTTCGGATGTTGTTTTATCTCTTAATATTTTACCTTATCTGGAAATTAATTGAGCCTTATCTGAAAAATTTGTTTACCGCAA
Organism: bacterium; assembly: GCA_018824205.1. Classification (GTDB taxonomy): domain Bacteria; phylum Fidelibacterota; class UBA2242; order UBA2242; family UBA2242; genus B118-G9. The sequence continues at coordinate 15,204 of JAHJGX010000081.1, read as the reverse complement.
ATCCCGAAGTAAAGGGCAACAGTAACCAGAAAAATATCAATATCAACCCCGATGATATTGAAGACGCCAGTTTTAAAGAAATTGACGATAACAAATCCTAACCATACATTTAGCCAGAAATAATGAAAATTGCCATTTATTCCGCTATAATACTTGGATTAATGGCATGTTCGTACGAATCCAATTATAACCAATTGAATAACTGGGCGAAGTTATTGAATCAGCATCTGGATAAGTACCCGGAAATGCAAGCGGCTGATATTTATAAACTGATATATCAGAGTATCCGTGGACCGGGTCACCTTGGTGCCGACGCTGAAATGATTCGGAAATACCTGGATGAAGAGTTGGCAGAAATCGAGGCCAATCCGGATATTTCGTTAATGGAAACCATCTCACCGGATTCTGAGTTTGTCAGGATTAATTTAAAAAAATTCAAGAATCTCGAACTACCGGCTGAAATGTTGGTGCAGACAATTATCCTTTCTTCGCGCAATCTGAGTTCAGATAAAAAAACATTAAAAAAAATATGGAATGGTATAAAAAAACAAGTTAAGGCAGGACATATACAAACCGATTATCAGGAGTTTTTTAAATATTTTCAGTTTATTGAGGAAAATAATTATCCTGTTGTGCATCACTCGAAACGGTACATGCAGTGCTATTCTCCATCATACCGCGTGGTATTAAAATCCGTCTGGGAAAATAATGTAAAGCATTACATAAAATGATAACGACACTGTTTCTACTATCGGTTATAATCGGAATAATAATTGCCCGAATCCAGTTTCGGACCGGGGTTCACCGTGGTTCATTGCAAATAAGCCTTTTCCGGTTATTAATGATATCCATACTGTTTGCCCTAATAACCGGTTTGATCCTTCACCAAACCAATCGTATAGACAGCATTCGGTTTTACTTGTACCTGATTTCAACGGGGACATCGGTGGGCCTGTTTATGACTCTGGAGCGAGTAGTGAAAAAGTACTGGATTGCCGTAATTGTAACGACAATTGCGGCCGGTCTGATTTGCTATTTATTTATGAATTATAAAACCGATCATATTACCCAGGGCAGTTTCATTGTCGGTATGGCGCCGGGAATCGGGTATCTGATTTGGGGCTTTATCAAAAGACAAAGATTTGTATGAAAGAGAGGATTAATCCCACAAACAGTCGCCATGTTCACGGCATTTGCCCTGGTTGTATGGAAGAGTTGTACCCTGAATCCAACAAAAAGAAAAAAATGAGGACCATGAAGGAGGAATAATTTGCCTGACAATTGCATTCAGAGAAATGATGATTATTATATCCACTCCTATGAAGTTGATTTGACAACGCGTCTGCGTTTTTCCAGTCTGAACCGCTATATGCAGGAATCGGCCTGGAAAAATGCCGAACAATTAGGTTTTGGCTTCACAGCGCTGAATTCAAAAAACCTGGCCTGGGTGTTGACCCGGATGGTTATATCAATTGATCATTTACCGGGCTGGAACGAGTCGATCAATATCGCTACCTGGCCTTCCGGAAAGGATTCCATATTCGCTTTTCGTGATTTTCAGTTTTTCGACAGGGATCAAAAGGAACTCGGCCGGGCAGCAACATCCTGGTGTGTCATTGATCTTAAAACGAGAAAACCGGTTTTTGTCCGGTCCGCATTTGAGCATGATCTTGCTGAAATGGACAAACAGATGTACTCTGAAAGACCGGGGAAAATTGAATCACTGACAAAAATTGATTCAGAATGGAAAACTGTTGTGGGGTACCAGGATCTGGATGTGAACGGACATGTTACGAACAGCCGGTATATTGACTGGTTATTTGAATCCATTGATCTAAAATTTATAAAAACACACAAAGTTCGAAATCTTGAGATTAATTTTCTGTCCGAAGCATTATATAAACACGAAATTGTTGTCCGGACCGAGAAAATAGCGGAAACCGAGTACCTGCATTCCATTGTTCAGGTAAGCGATGGTCTGGAAATATGCCGGGCAAAAACTTCCTGGAAATAGAATCTATCAATTTCTTCGAATCCGTTTAATAGTTGCTATTTTGACGATTCTTCCTCACATTTATTCCATGAAAAAATTTACGAAAGTCCGATTGATATTATTCCTCTGGACGGCAATGTGTGTGTTCTTTACAGTTTACTATTATCACCTGGTAGTATCGGGTGATGTCAGAACAATTCACAAACTGGCGGTTGTTTTCTGGGCGGTGCAGGGCTTGATCGCATTGGCTGCGTTTGTTATGTCACTCCGATCAAAACCGGCAAATTCCATTCGAGATAATAAACTAGGGTAGCTATTCACTTTCCGGTAACTTCAACTCACAGCGACCGTTCTGAAAATCCAGGATAAGTGTTCCGAATTTGGCGATGTCACTGCCGATGACGCCATCATAGTAAAAGAAATCCTTTTTTCCATCACCATAGGCTTCCATCTGCTTGAAATCCAGGCGATGATTGCCAATGATTAAAGACGTTGCCGGCAATACGATTTGCCTGATCCTCTGAGTTCCACCGGCGCCACCGATGATGGCATTGCCGTAGGATAACTCAGTAGTATCGACTTTTATTAGAGCAGGATCATGAAATTTTGTACTGTTGGCACCGGTGTCAAAAAACATTCTGAAGGGCGTTCCGGTTGTGTCCGACAGTGTTAAAAAAGGTGTACAGGCATGGTGAAAATTTCGCTGATCAATTATCTGTTTTTCGGGTTTCCGAATGACTGTCAGACCATTTTTGTAATCAATTTCCATGGTGAGGTTCTTGATTGCATTCCAACCGATAATGCCATCAATCTTCAATAGACGAATTATTTTGAAGAGTTTGAATTCCAGGTCTTTTTTATCGATAATGATAACCGGGTGGTTACTGATTGTCAATTCGCCAATCCTGAATTCCTCAATCATTCCCGGCCAGGATTCCACCGTATGTTTCGTAGATGTTCCCAGTACTATTTTATCGTCACTGAGATTTTCTACGCCACAGGTTTCGGCAATATCTGAAGACAGCACCGTCATTTCCGCACCGGTATCAATCCAGAATATCTGCTTTTTTCCATTGACCCACACTTCTACCATTGGAACACCGCTGATGCTTAAATCGGTGGGAAGTTCGATGACATTATCCGGAAAATGATAACACTCCGCATTGGCTTTCTGAAAAGCCCTGGCAAATCCAACAGTATTCTGATCATCCAGCCCGCCCGGTAGCTGGGAATCAAGAATTACCAACGCTTCCCAATCTGAATGATGAGACAAAATCGACTGTAGAATCTCGGCAACATTCTCTTTATATAAACTGTCATCGCTGCTTTGAAACAGGGTAAGGTACAGTTCTTCGGCATCTTCGTAATTTCCATCCATTACCAGTTCCAGCCCACGCACAAAATTGCGCTGCTCATCACTGACATCGTAGCGATTGACAAAATCAAAATCGAAATGCTGAATCGCGTCCCAGTATTCGGTATAAGCCGATATTAGTATAGGCTGTGTTATTATCTTTTCTTCAATTGGAACAACATTCAGATCGCCGGTATTAACATTGACCGAGCAGCTGTTAGCTGTTATCACTATTCCGATTAAAATCGACAGGAGTTTGTTAATCATGATCTGTATCCTTTTTAATCTTATTTAATCATTGAAATCCATTCTACGGAATATAACCGAAGATTAGAGAAAGAGTAAAGGTATTTAGTCTCTTAGCAAGGAATAATAAACGTACTGAATTTCTAAGTTGTAGGGGTTCAAATAAATTTACCCTGACAACAATCTCCCTGTTTCCGGGTCTTATTGAGAGTTTAAAATTGATAAGGGGATGGACATGTTTCGAAATTATTTAAAAATCACTGTGCGAAACCTGCACAGGAATAAAGGCTATACATTTATAAATATCACCGGTCTGGCAGTGGGAATCTGTTGCTGTCTGCTGATCTTTTTATATGTATTTGATGAAGTGAATTTTGACCGATTTCATGAGCATTACAATGAAATATATCGGGTCATTTTAAAGGGACGCTTTGCTAATGAGGAATTAGAAGATGCCACTTCACCGGTGCCAATGGCGTTTACTTTAACACGTGAACTGCCGGAGGTTGTTCAGGCAACCCGAATCAGTACATCGGGAAAATTTCAGATCAGTCGGGATGACCAGACTTTCAATGAAGAGGGAGTGCTTTTTGTCGATTCCACCTTTTTTGATGTATTCACATTCCCGTTAGTCCTCGGAAATCCAAAAAGTGTTCTCGTCGAACCGCATACCCTGATTTTAACCGAGAAAATGGCGCAAAAATATTTTGCTTATGAAAATCCCCTTGACCAGTACCTGACTATGGAAGACGGGACTCAGTACAAAGTGACCGGAATTGTCTCCGATCCACCTCAAAACAGCCATATTAAATTTGATTTCCTGTTTTCGCTTTCCTCTCAGGATTATAGCCGGACTGACATGTGGGTCAGTAATAGTTATCTGACTTATATCAGGGTTTTGCCGGGTTCAGATTTTAATGAATTGACGGAAAAATTTAACGCTTTGGTTCGTCGCTATGCCGGTCCGCAAATTCAGGCGGCGACGGGTGTATCGATAGAAGAGTTTGAAAAAACCGGTAACAGCTACGGATATTACCTTGAGCCAATGAAAAATATATACTTGCGGAGCCGGGTGGGAAATGGCTTAGGCCCAACGGGTAATATCAGTTATGTCTATATCTTTTCAATCATTGCGGTATTTATTCTGGCAATTGCCTGTATTAACTTCATCAATCTCAGTACCGCAAAGTCAGCGAACCGTGCAAAAGAGGTGGGGATTCGAAAAACCGTTGGTTCTTACCGCAGTGACCTGATCCGGCAGTTTTTGATCGAATCGATTCTTTTGACATTCCTGGCGGTTTTCATAGCAGTTACATTAGTCAAACTGGCAATGCCGCTGTTCAATGATATCACTGCTAAAGAATTGAGTTTCACAATTCTTAATTGGTTTGTATTAGCGGCACTGGCCCTTTTAACGGTAGTCATCGGCGTTATTGCCGGCGCTTACCCGGCGTTTTATTTGTCCGCATTTCGCCCAGTGGAAGTGTTGAAAGGAGATATTGTCCGCGGTACCAGCAGTGGCAAACTACGCAGCGGATTGGTGGTCTTGCAGTTTGCGATTTCAATTACACTGGTTATCGGAACACTCGTTGTGAAACAGCAGTTGTTTTTCCTGCAGAATAAAGATTTGGGATTTAATAAAGAACAACTGATGGTGGTTACCCGGGCGGATGTTATCGGAGATGCTTTTAATGCTTTTAAGCAGGAGCTTAAGCAGAATTCCGGTATAGTGAATGCCACATTTTCATCGATGATTCCCGGTCACACGAATGCAATAAATGCTCATATGATTGAAGATGCACCACCCAGCGAATCATCAGTAATGGTCTCAGTATGGACTGATGCTGATTTTGCAGATACCTACCAGCTGAAAATCGTCAGAGGGCGCTTTTTATCTGATAAAATCAATACCGATTCCACTGCCTGCGTGATAAATGAGTGGGCGATTAATGTCTTGAATTGGGATCCCGAAAGTGGAAAACGCCTAATAGCTATGAGACCCAAAATGGAGGACTCGAAATATCTCGATATTGTCGGAGTAATCAAAGATGCTCACATGATGTCGCTTCATGAACCGATGCGGGCAACGGTTTTTTACTTTGTACCGGCAGCACATAATTATCTGACAATTCGCATTCGACCGGAAAATATCAAAGAAACCGTCGCTTTTGTTGAAAAAACCTGGAAGAAATTTGTCCCGGATAAAACATTCGAGCATTATTTTTACGATGATCATTACAATGAATTTTATAAAGCGGAAATGCGCACGGGACAGGTCTTTTCAATTTTTGCCGGATTAGCGATTTTAATCGCCTGCCTGGGTCTTTTTGGATTGGCGAGTTTTATGGCTGAACGTAAAACCAAGGAAATTGGCGTCCGCAAAGTATTGGGAGCATCGGTAACCGGAATTACTGTCGTCCTCATTCGGGAATTTACCAAATGGGTCATTATCGCTAATGTCATCGCCTGGCCGGCGGCCTATTTCCTGATGAAAAACTGGCTGCAGGATTTTGCCTATCGGATTTCAATGGGGTGGTGGGTTTTTCTGCTTTCGTCGGTAATTGCATTGATCATTGCTGTACTTACGGTCAGCTTTTATGCCGTGAAAGCCGCCGTATCCGATCCGGCCAAATCCCTGCGCTATGAATAAAATTGCCTGTTGGAAACATTGCATACATCGTCTCTGTAACAGAAAATTACAAACGCTATTGAATTCGGTCTCTGTATCTATTAACTTCACCGGCAGAATGAATGAAATAACCACAATATCAGAGGAGTCAACATGGATCTGAAAACAACTCTTAAGCAATATTTTAAAGATCATTCCGATGACATTCGTCAGCATGTGATTGATTTGACCATCGAAATGTGTAAACATAAAACCGTCAACGTGGTTTCGGAAAAACTGTCCGAACATCCCTATCTGAAAATCCGGGGTGAAGAATGGCGGGTCGCCGAGATCGTCAAACGTGAACTGGATAAAATGGGCATTCCGTATGAAGAGTTTGCCCGGATGGAAGGCCGTCCCAACGTGATTGGTAAAATCGGCAAAGATGCTAATGGTAAACGCCTGCTCATGCCGGCCCATATGGATATCGTACCTGCCGGCGAAGGCTGGGACACCGACCCCTATGATGTCATTGAAAAAGACGGGATGCTGATCGGTCGCGGAACCCTGGACAATAAAGGTCCCCTGGCTTCGATTATGGCTGCCGTCGACGTACTGAAGAAATTAAATATCGATAAGGAATTGAATGGGCAGCTGATGATTGCTGCACTGTCCGATGAAGAGGCAATGGACCCCGACGGAATCGATTACGGTATCGGTTACCTGATGGAAGAAAACCTGATCGCCCCGACCTATTCGATTATTCCGGACATTGGCGAAGAAATGAAGTTCATCGACATTGCCGAAAAAGGGCGGACAGTTTTTAAAATTATTGCGATTGGGAAACAGGCCCACGGCTCGACACCGGAACGTGGCATCAATGCCATCTATATGATGGCCAAAATGGTCAATGAGATTGAAAAACTGAAATTCAATTATGAAGTACATCCGGTGTTGGGGCATCCATCACTGAACCTTGGTGAAATTCAAGGTGGCGCAGCGCCGAATATTGTTCCCGGGACCTGTATGATTTACATCGACATCCGCTCGTTACCAGGCATGACAAAGGACGGAGTCATTGCTCAGTTACAGGATTGTGCCGACAAGGTCAAAAATGGAAAATTTGAAATCAAACTGATGGCCTGGAGCGAACCCCATGCAATCAGTCCGGAAAATGAGCTGGTGGACGCCATTCAGGCTAATGCCAAAGAAATCCTCGGGTTTGTTCCGGTGACTGGTGGACAGGGTGGCGGCACGTATGCGAAAACCCTGAACCTGAAAGGCGTTATGGCAGTCGGTTGGGGCCCCGGTGATGATAATGCCTTTCATGTTGCCAACGAGTATGTGGAGATTCAGCAACTGGTGGATTTTGCGCTCCTGACCTGCCTCTGTGCCGTTGATCTCTTGAAATAGTATATATAATCATTATCGAAAAGCCTTGCGAAGGTTTATACCGACGCAAGGCTTTTTCTACAAAGAGTCTTCACGAGTCCGATTCATCGTGGTTATTTGACCTGTTAGACTATTATTAACATTAACCACTCAATTTATAGAGTGGATTCGATCCCGGTAGCACAAACCGCATATCACTCCGGGGAATTTATTCGGTGAGTTACCTGACTTAAGTCGGGACGACAGGTAGGAACCATTCTATCCCATCCGGCAGCTGCCGGATGGTTAATGTTTTTCAAGATGTCGCAACGTCGAGTGAAGCAACAAGAAAAACCTTTATAAAATATTTCATTTATCGGTTTAAAAACTTTTCAGCCTTCGCCAGCTGCTCCGGCTTGCCGATGTCCAGGAAATCCGAGGGATCGTGTTCGAAGGCATGAATAGGATATTTGGCGCAGTAAGTCAGGTAGAGATCGACAATGGAGAACACATCGGCAGAAGGGAACATTTTCAGCAGAATAGGATCGATAATATGGATTCCGCTGAAGGCGAAATCCTGAACGGTTTTCGATTTCGATACTTTTCCGCGGATTTCGCCGGTTTCTTCATTCTTCCAGCCGACCATTTGACCGTTGTCGCCAAACAGGAGTTTGCGGGACGTCTCGCGTTTACTGACGGCCAATGTGGCCAAGGCGCCGGAAGTTGCGTGTTCGACGAGCATGGACAGGATGGGAATCGTGGACAGCACATCCACGTTATGCATCAGGATTGGGTCTTTAGTGGCGAGTAAGGGCGCCGCTTTTTTTAACCCGCCGCCGGTATTCAGCAATTGCTCACGTTCATCGGAGATATGAATTTTCAAATCTTTGTGAGGGTGCGTATCCAGGTATTCGATGATCTGCTCGCCCAGGTGGTGGACATTGATCACAATTTCCCGAAAACCGAAGGATTTCAGCCGCCGGATTACATGGTCAAGCATCGGTTTTCCACCAATCTCCACCAGGGCTTTCGGGCAGTTATCGGTAAAGGGTTTCAGCCGGGTACCCAGACCGGCCGCGAAAATCATAGCTTTCATAGTAATAAATACTCCGAAAAACGGATTTACTGCTTCATTTCCAGTTCGAGATGACGCAAGACGAGTTTGATGTCGAATTTATCCATCAAGTGTTTCGCCAGGACTTCAGCACAGTAGACGGAGCGGTGCTGACCGCCGGTGCAGCCGAAACTGACCATCAGGTTTGTGAATTTGCGTTTCAGGTACTTTTCAACGGACTGATCAACGAGATTTGTTACGTCTCTAATAAACCGTTTCATCTCCGGTTCATTATTGAGAAATTTAATGACCTCGGCGTCTTTCCCGGTTTGATTAGTGTACTGTTCGTACCGTCCCGGATTGTGGATCGCGCGACAGTCAAATACAAAGCCGCCGCCGTGCCCGGTCACATCAATGGGAATACCGCGTTTATAGGAGAAACTGTTCAATGTAACAGTCAGGGATTTCTGATCGGTGCTTATTTTATTTAATCGCTTGGATTCAATGATATTTTCAAGGGCCTCCAGGAGTGCGGGAATCTTTATTGGAAACCGGACGTCCGCTAAAATGGCCGAGAGATTTTTCAAAGCGTAGGGTATGCTTTGCAGGAAATGTTCCTTTTTCTCATAGAAACCGCGAAAGCCGTAGGAGCCCATGGCCTGCATAATCCGGATCAGGACGTATCCGTAGAAATACTGTTTGAATTTATCAGGATTGATATTGGTTTGTTTTGAGGCGGTGATGATGTAGTAACCGAGCAGCATTTTACGGACGGAATCGGGCATATCGGCTTTGGCGTCGTACAGCAGGGAGGCCAGATCGTAATGCAACGCCCCGCGGCGGCCGCCCTGATAATCGATAAAATAGGGTATGCCGTCTTTCAGCATGACATTCCGCGACTGAAAATCGCGATAGAGAAAATAATTGGTGTCCGTCTTCAATAAGTAGTCGGTGAATGTCTGAAAGTCCTCTTCCAGTGCCTGTTCGTCAAAGTGGACCCGGGCCAGTTTCAGGAAATAATATTTAAAATAATTCAGGTCCCACATCATCGATTGTTTGTCAAAGCGGGGCCTGGGGTAGCAGACGTCGTAATTCAGGTTTTTCCCGGCTTTGATCTGGAAATTCGGCAGCTGTTCAATGACGGCTTTATAGACATCGATGATTTTACTGGTATAATTTTTTCCTTCCCGGTGCTGATTGATGAATGCAAACAGGGTCGTATTGCCCAAATCTTCAATCAGGTAGATATTTTCGGTTTTATTTTCCCGGAACAGTTCCGGGACATTCAGGTTCAGGGAGTGGAAGTGTTTGGTGAATTCAATAAACGCCCGGTTTTCTTTTTTATCCGGGTTGTATGCGCCGATAGCGCTGTTCTGAGTACCCTTTATCCGCAGGTATTCCCGGTAAGAACCGGAGGGCGGAAGCAGCTGTGTGGATAGGACATTTTCACCGGACCAGTTTTCAAATAATTGAATCAGCTCTTGTTCGGTGTGTTTTTCCATGACTCTGCGATTTTAGCGCTCATTTGCCAATTTATCAAGGGGAATTTGAATTGACATGAGCGGAAAAATGCAGTAATTTGGGGTGATTCTTGAGAGAAAATGATTTTATCCGTTCAATACCAGACAATTATCAATAAAAAAATGATCATCAATTAACTATAATGGAATAATGCCATGCCGCGAATAACTATTGATTTAAGAAGTGATACAGTCACCAAACCCAGTCAGGCAATGCGAAATTTTATCGCCCATGCCGATGTTGGCGATGATGTATACGGTGAAGACCCGACGGTGAATTTACTGGAAGAGCGGGTTGCGGATTTATTGGGGAAAGAGGCCGCGCTGTATGTTCCCAGCGGAACGATGTCAAACCAGATCGCCATTAAAACTCATACCCAGCCCGGCCAGGAAGTTATCTGCGAAGAAAATTGCCATATCTTCAATTATGAAGCCGGCGCTCCGGCGTTTCTGTCGCACGTACAAATGCGGCCTTTGCACGGTGAATACGGCGTCCTGAATATTAAGGATGTTGAAAATGCCATCCGGGCTGATAATCTGCATCTGCCGCCCACCGGGTTGATTTGTGTTGAAAATACGCATAACCGGGCTGGCGGGACTGTCTATCCGCTGGACAATATTTCGGAACTTGCCAATTTAACAGCCCAGAAAGGGATTCCTTTGCATCTGGATGGAGCCCGCCTGATGAATGCGGTTGTGGCAACCGGTATCCCGGCAAAAGACTGGGCCAGTTATGCGGACAGTGTCAGCCTCTGTTTTTCCAAAGGCCTTGGCGCGCCGGTAGGGTCGGTATTGTCGGGACCCCGGGACTTTATTCAGCGGGCCCGGAAATACCGGAAGATTTTCGGCGGCGGTATGCGGCAGGCGGGAATTTTGGCCGCGGCCTGCATTTTTGCCCTCGATAATAATGTCAACCGACTGAAGGAAGATCACGAGAATGCCCGTTTGTTAGCCAGTGAACTGAAAAACCTGGCGGGCATCTTCATCGATATGAAACAGGTGCAGACGAACATGGTAATGATCTATATCCGTCATCCCAAATATAATTCCGAAACATTATCACGGGCGTTACTAAGTAAGGGGCTGGCCGCCAATGCCGTGGATTCCGAGCGGATTCGGGCCGTTACCCATCTGAATATTTCGAAAGATCAGATATTGCAGGCGGTGGAAATATTCACAAAACTGATGAAAGAATCCTGACATGAAGGTCGTCATTGTCGGAGCCGGCGAAGTCGGCTATTATCTGGCCAAACGCCTGATATCGGAAGGTCATGACGTTACGATCATCGAACAGAATATTGAACGGCATCGGCGGGCGTCGGAAACCCTGGACGCGATTGTTGTTCTCGGAACCGGATCGAGTGTCCAGACCCAGATACATGCGGAAGTCAACACTTCTGACATTCTGTTTGCTGTCACCGGAATGGATGAAGTCAATATCCTGTGCTGTTCCATCGCGAAGAAGATCGGTGTCGGGAAATGTGTGGCCCGTGTCCGTAACGACGAATTTACCAGGCCCGGCGCATTGATAACTCCCGACCGGTTTGACATCGATCTCATGATTCATCCCGAACAGACTGCGGCGAATGAAATTGTACGCCTGGTGGAACGGTCGTCGGCATTAAAAATAGTGGATTTTGAAGGCGGGAAGCTCCAGATCCTGGCGCTTCAGATCAAAGAGAACAGCCCGATTATCAATCAGACTCTGCAGGAAGTGATGATCGCCAATCCGCAGATCGAGTTTCTGTGTCTGTGTATCATTCGTAATGATGAAACGATCATTCCCCACGGTCCGAATTTTTACCGGAGCGGCGACGTCGTTTACTTCATTGCGCGAAAAGAGGATATTGCGGTGCTGTCGGAACTGGTTGGATATACCGAACGGGAGCAACAGCATATTATGATCGTTGGCGCCGGTCAGCTGGGCAGCCTGGTGGCTGCTAAATTATCGGCTGAAATGAGCGTTAAACTTGTGGAAGTGGATATGGACCGGGCCGAAGATGTTTCCGAGAATTTAAAAGATACCTTGGTTTTGCATGGCGACGGAACCGATATTGAGCTGCTGGCCTCGGAACAAATCCAGGAAATGGACTGCTTTGTGGCGGTTTCCGGCAGCGAGAAAACAAACCTGCTGTCAGGATTACTGGCCCGTTATCTTGGCGTCAAGCGGGTTATCGTACATTTAAACACTCACGAATATATGCCGATCATGAATCGGATCGGGATGGATGCTGTGGTCAGTAAGAATATCGCAACCGTCAATGCCATTATGAAATATATCCGGCGTGGAAATGTCATCGCCGTATCACTGTTTGAAGACATTGACGCCGAAGCTATTGAACTGGAACCGAAACAGAACAGCGCAATTACCGGTCGTCCGCTCAAAGAGTTGAAATTGCCGGCGGATATGATCATCGGCGCGATTATCCGGGAATCTTCTGTCATTATACCTCATGGCGATACTCAGATCGACGTCGGCGATAAAGTTGTCATTTTTATGAAACCGACGATGATAACGAAAGTTGAAAAATATTTCAGTTAATTCAATCAGGATTGCATTACCGGTAATTGTTAAAACATTTTTATAATTAATCACTGAATCAAATTTACTTATTCCCTGTTTTTGTTTATTTTGTCAGGGTTAAACAAATTCACAGGTGTGTCGTATAATGAAAACCATGCTGAAAGTAAAATTAGTTGTCCTTTTATTAATCGCGGGTACTGTTGCGTTCGGGCAGTTTGTAATCGAGCGGGAAGTCAAACCAACACCCATTCCAAAATCAGCCCAGTTCAGTTCGCTGACGGTTTCACAATTTGGTGATATCTATTTACTGGAAACTAAAGGCCAGGAGATTTATCGTCTGAATTCAAAAGGCGAGGTACAATCTGTTAACGGCGGATTCGGCTGGGCAGAAGGCCGGTTCGATACACCCATGGATATCAATATTTCATCAGGGCTGGATCTGCTGGTGGCGGATTACAACAATCACCGGATTGTCCGTTTTGACCGGGAATTGAATTATCTCACAACTTACCCTACCCCGAACAGCGATTTTGAACTGTCCTATCCCCGTTCGGTAGTGCTGACGAATCTGGGTGAAATCTTTATCCTGTCCGATGAAAATGCCGAGATCATCCGACTGAACCTAAGCCGGAATAATATCACGACCTTTGCCGGAATCGTGTATGATAATTACGCTCTTTCTGATCCGATATTGATCCGCATGAATGAGGCCGGGATTTTAAATGTTCTGGAGACGGATGGACGGATTCTGCAATTTGATCGTTTTGGCACTCCGGTGAGCCGCTTGAAAGTACCGGCAGAATCCCGAATTTTGGCGATGGTTCCCGTGGGTAACGATATCATTGTGTCGTTACACAAAGAACCTGCATTAATGATGTATTCAGCTGCTCAAAAACAGTGGTCACCGTTGATAATCGATGGCTTGCCGAAATCGGCATATTTTGGTTCAATGTCGTATCAAAACAATCAATTATATCTCCTGTCTTCAAATGGTCGCATTTTAATCTGCAGCCAGTTGTCCCGCAGCGAGAAAAAATAAAACAGGAACGGGTCATTCGAAGGTTAAGGATTAAAGATTATTCGTTTTTTTTTCTGGCTGTATATTGGCTGGTAATTCCGGTGTTGTCAATAGCAAACTGGCAGACGGATACGCTGACCATAGCACCGGGTGATTCTGTAATTCAACTGTCTAAAAAGATAATATTTCCCGAAACCCTGATCCTGAATTCGGATAATCTTGACAGCATTTCCACCGACGGCATTCAGGTTGATGCGATGAATGGTATTCTTCATGGAATGATCGGAAATGCCGATACACTGACTGTTTACGCCCGCTATGAGTATTGTCACGTAAAACTGCCCCGCCAACAAATCCTGAATTCGCCGCCCCGAATTTATATTCCGCCTGCTCCGGATTCTAATAAAGAGACGACAGCTGTCAGCGCTCAAAAATCAGCGCAAATCAGGGACTATGATTTTCTGAAGTCCGGGACCATTTACAGGGGTGTATCGCTCCAATCGAACAGCGGGATGTCGCTGCAGTCGGGACTGAACCTGGAATTGCAGGGGAATATCAGTGAGGACATTACGATTGTTGGCACTCTGTCGGACCAGAATATTCCGATTCAACCGGAAGGCAACACCCAGACTATTGAGGAAATCGATAAAGTGTTTATCCAGGTGCGGATGCCCTATGAGTCTATTACCTTTGGGGATTATGAGTTTTCCAATCGGTCCGCCACGTTGAGTAACTATCAGCGAAAATTACAGGGCGTTCTGATTGAAAGTGATCGTCCGAATTACCGGACCCAACTCAGCGGTGCGGTCACGAAAGGACAATATACCGGCAATTATTTCAATGGTGAGGAGGCCAACCAGGGACCTTATCAATTAGTCGGGAAAGAGGGCGAAACGGCAATTATTGTACTGGCGGGTACGGAAAAGGTCTGGATCAACAGCGAGCCGATGAGACGTGGTGAGAACAGCGACTATGTTATCGATTATTCAACCGGTGAAATTACTTTTACACCGCATCGGTTGATTACATCGGATTCCCGGATTTCTGTGGATTTTCAGTACTCGAACCTGATCTATCAAAAAAATATCTGGATTGCCCGGAATACAACGGCATTGGCAGAGGGCAAACTGAAATTGACCGCCGGAATGATCAGTGAGACCGATGACAAGGACAATCCAATTGAACTGACTTTAAGTGATACGGATATTACTCACCTGAAACAGTTGGGTGATAATGTCGATGACGCTTTTCAGAGCACAATCATCGAAGACAGTGCGGGAGTTTATTACTTTGACACGATTGATTCAATCCTGGTCTTTATGGGAAGCGGCGGAACTCATTCGGCTTCGTTTTACAACGTAGGTGAAAAAGGGGCGTATCGGAAAGTCTATACCGCCGATTCCTATTATTTTGAGTATGTCGATAAAACCGATCCCACAGTCCCTGAGTCGAAAATTGAAGAAGCTGTTTACCTGCCGGTGAAACCGTTGAAATTGCCAACTTCGCAGCGTCTGTA
>JAHJGX010000080.1 GCA_018824205.1 bacterium | reverse complement strand
TCATCCCACTCCAGCTCAGGTTTCTGTTTCTTGAAATAGTTAAGCGAGCGGTTCAATTCACTGCTCATACGCTCTACAACAGGTCTGAGAAAAACCGAAATTTTATACAAATCAATTCCGGTTCCCGAAATTATTCCGGAGACTCCTTGCGCTACACCATACTCTTGCAGGATAATTTCTGCTAAATCATGATCTATTTGAATTGCTTTCTCCTTATCCACAATGCGCTGTATAATTGCTTTGTAAAAATCCTCCGCACCAATTGCAATTTCTCGAGTAAACAAAAGTGTTTGTTTTACAACAACGGAAATGGTGGTCGTCGTATCACCAATATGAACTAAAACATAGCACCCATCTTTTCTGTCTGGGTAGTTATAGATAAAAAGTTTCCATAGCAAAACGGGCAAAGTGGAAATCAGCCTGGCATTCATATTATTATCGCTAAAAATGCTAAGGTCTCTCTCAATAGAATCCCTTTCACTTACTCCAATAATAACATAGTTTTTAGAGGGCTCCCCGGCTGCCGGTGTGACTTCCCAGTCAACAATGGCTTGTTCTGCAGCAAAAGGAAGATTTTTCTTTGAAGACCACTGAACCATATTCGTCAATTCTTTGGTCTTCAATTTTGGTGTCTGTATTATGTTTGTCCGTGTAAGAGTTTTAGATGAGTAAAGAGCCCCATATTTTACTTTTTTTCCCGACAGATTCTGCTCACGAGTAAAAACATACGCTGTAAGTTCATCCATATCATCAATTTCTTTATCAGCAGCCCGATAAGGCAGTTTATATTCTGCGTACCTTTGGATCTTACACTCACCGTAATTGTATTCAATACTCAAAAGCCTTAGATGGTTTTCGCTGCGATAAATTGTAATCTTCCGTTTTGATTCATTAAACATGTGAAATATACTGGATAATCCCTTTGTAAAACTGCCTTTACGTATACCATCCTTCATTGTTGAAAACAATGACCCATCGAACTCCTCAGGTTCCAATTCTTTTTCCACTTCTCCGCTAGGCTTTTCCTTACTCATAAGGTCTTTGTGCTGCGTTATATCAATAGAAATTTCTTCAAACTTTGGTACTCCTTCGACCTTTTCTTTCTTGATGCCTAATGGCTCTTTAGTTGGTTTTAAATCCTTTTTTAAAACCGGAGATGAAACAGGCTCTTCACCCGGTCTGCTCTTATCCTCCCGATAAATCGGGATCGGGATTGGTTTATCCTCAGGCTTAGGGACTTCACCAGACTCTTGAGCCCGTAAAATATCCAACAGGCGATTAGTTGCTAACTCTTTTTCTTCTTTATCTTTTTCAAACATTAAATGAATCCGCAGCTTTTATTCGTTCAAAAACCATAGAACTATCAGCTATCTTTTTATTTAATGTAAGCATATCTATAATCAAAGTATGGCACAATACTATGATTTTTCTGGGGAAACCTTTAGTTTTCTCATAAATCAAAATTTTAGCTTCCGGAGTAAATATTTCCTCGCTATTGCCTGCAACTTTTAATCTGTGATCAATAAACTTTATCGTATCTTCCCTATCCATAGGATCAATAGTATAACCAAACGCAATTCGATCCCGAAAATTCTCATATTTATCCAATAGACCTCTGAATTCAGGCTGAGCGAGAATAATTACTTGAATCAATTTTTTGTCATTTGTCTCAAAGTTCAATAAGGTTCGGATAATTTCAATTTGCTCATGTCCCATTTTTTGACCTTCATCAACAATCAGAACAACATTCTTTCTTGATTTCAACGTATTATCAATCAAAAAATTTTCAATTCGATCCATCATATCTATCTGAAGAGTGCCCGATGCTTTAATTCCAAACAATTTTTGAAGATACATCAAAAACTCCTGATTGTCTTTCCAGGTAGGATCAAGAATCAAATAAAACTTGTAATTTTTACCAAAGTCAACAAAACGCCCAAGAAGAAGTCGTGAGATTGTTGTTTTTCCAGTGCCAATATCACCTATTATAACATTCAATCCCCGATTGAGGCGCAACGATATCTCCAATCGGTTAAGACATTCACCGTGGCTCCTCGATTGATAAAAAAAATCAGGATCCGGTGCCATAGAGAAAGGCTCTTTGGTCAAACCAATTATTTCATAGTATTCCATTACTCAAATCCAATCTGCGAACAATTTTTCAAGAGTGTATCCGCTCATCTCGACGACGGCCGGGTTAGCGAAGACGATGCGGGCGTCCTGGATGATCAACATTCCTTGCAGAAAGTGCTCGACCAGCGTTTGGTACACCTCCTCCGTCTGCTTACGCTCGGTAAAGTCTTGTCCGGAGTTAAATATTTTGGTGATAATACCCTCGTCATTTTTATTGGTTCTATTTAAAAAATAAATAAAAAAATTGATTTAATCTGTAGACATTTATCTATTTTTTTGTAGCCATTTTGATACATCTGCAGATTTTTATCTACAAACAGCTATAATATAACTTAAGTTTCGCACCCTATTAAATATCCAACAGGGCGAACTAACAAATGATAAAAATAGATCCTTTTAATTTACGAAAAATGTTTCTCTGACAATTCACTTTAAGTTGCCCCTGAAATTTTTCTTGTCCTTAGCAAATCTTCCAGCCGTTCTTTAACTTTTTCGGCTGAGAAGGGACCAATAAAATAGTCATCTGCCCCGGATTCAATGAATTCCAGTGCTGTTTTCACAGAATTGCTGCTACTCACTACAATAACCTGTGTTCTCTTAATTCCTTCTTTGATTTTCTCCCGGATTTCTTTATTTCTAATATCAAGCATAGCAGGTTCCGTAATAATCAGATCGAATGTGCCATCACGAATAGCTCTGATCGCATCAGAGGTTGTAGTTACAGCCATAAAATTGCTTCTCCATCTCTTGATTGTCTCAATTAGCATTTGCTGTATATTGTCCTCTTTGTTAATCAGAAGTATGTTCATTTTTTCAATCCTTTCGCTACCTATTTACTTAACTCCGTCAAAAATAAAACCGTATAGTTATAAATTTTTTTCTTCTTCTCTTCTTATGCCGGTTTACTTAAGTTCCTCCCGATTTTTCAGACTTTTCATCTTCCCTGTTTTTCAAAAATATTTCATTAGCCTCTCTATTCCCCCCGATATCAGAGGTCCGGTGCGGATGAAGATACCGGGATATATCTTTCCGGTGACTTAGATGATTTTTTAGACCTGTTTTATTCATCGTTCGCTCCTTTAATATTTTTTCCATATTGATAATGTCAAATTTTATGCCACTTAAAAAAAATAAAAGAAAATTCTAAAAGTTCCTATCCCCGCAGCAAGCTGCGGGGTATTCTTTGAGTTTTTGATAAATGGTTACGCCCGGGTGGATTTCAGGGTAGACAACCAAACCAATTTCTGGATTCTGGAAATCAACGCCAATCCCTGCATATCACCGGACAGCGGCTTTGTTACAGCGACCCGCCAAGCGGCTCTGACTTTCGAACAGGTCGTGGCTCGCATTCTTGATGATTCAATTAATATTCAATCTAGTTAAGGGACAATACCTTGTTTCGTATCCGACGCATTTACGATGATAGTCTTCCAATCAATCGCCAGGCAATATCCAGAGTACAGGAGTCTGAACGCGAAAGACCTCGAGCAAAATGGCAATATGATCGGATCATTAGACTTGCCTTTTCTCGTCGTCCAGGAAGGCGGTTACGCCGTCCGTTCACTCGGAATCAATGCCCGTCATTTTTTTACGGGTTTATGGAAAGGTTTTAATGGTCACTACAGCAATCACATCACCGGAGAAAAGAAAAATGCAAACACTTAGCCCAGAATGGCGTAATGCCGTCCACCCGGAAGATCCGGAACATGTTCGGGAAATCGTCAGTTCAACCGGTTTTTTCTCCCAGGATGAAATAGATATCGCCGTCGAGCTGGTTACCGAGCGTTTGGAAAAAGGCATAGAAAGCGGGTATCATTTCATATTTGCTGAAGCTGCTGGAAAAACAGTCGGCTATGCCTGTTTTGGTCCGATTCCCGCAACTCAGAAAAACTATGACCTTTATTGGATTGCAGTCCAAAATGATTATCGGGGAGCTGGAATAGGCAAACAGTTACTGAATATCAGTGAAGAAGCCATTTACCAGTTAGGGGGAGCTCGCGTATATATCGAGACTTCGGGACGTGATCAGTATGTATCTACCCGTGCTTTCTATCTGCGTTGCGCCTACATGGAAGATGCCGTTCTCGATGATTTCTATGCGCCTGGTGACGCCAAGTACATTTACGTCAAGAAAATTTAAACTGCCTACCCGAAATATCTCGAAAATCGCTGATTGTCAGTGACATTCCATTCCGGGTTTTTCGATAATTTATCGGAAATGAAACCATTAATTTCACCGACGCGTCCTTCAATTGCGTCGTACTGCCAGTTGGACTCCGGGTGCCAGAAATCACGCTGCGTCAGTGTTTCGATCCGCCCCAAAACAGCGGGCAACCCCGACGGGTCATAGCCGGCCCGATAGGCATAAATTACACCCAACATATCGGCCTCGGTTTCGTATTTCGTCTGTCGGCGGGATGTGGCGGCTTCGAACATTTGAAACGCCATCCGGTCCAGTTCCGCATCGGAAAATTCCTCCGGGCTTTCTGCTTCCAGTTCCGTAAACGCATCTTCAGCAACAATCTGGGTTGACCGCTTCATTACTTCTGCATAACCATGCTGCTGAACCACATGCGCTATCTCATGTCCCAAAACACAGGCCAGTTCGGCTTCATTCCGCATAATATTAAGTAATCCACGGGATATAAAAATCATTCCGTTCGGTGCGGCATAGGCCACCGGCCGACTATCTGTTAGAATGTAGAATTTAAAAGGATAGTAGTACAGCGGTGTATTTTCAGCGACGAGATTACCAACCATATTCAAATATTTTAAGTGCTGAACATCGGCATCCAATCCACCGGTTGCAATCTGAGCGGCGACCGCAAAACCCAGTTTTTCAAGGTAAGAATTGATTTCCGGCTTAGGGTTTTCGACTTTGATGTGACGATAGCGTTTATTGATTTTATCAACGTTTCGGTTTCGGTAAGTTTCTATCCTGAAGCGTTCGTACTCCACCGGCTGAAAAAGCTGTACATCATACTGATTCAGAAAATCCGGTCGGGCTTTTTGATTCTGGAGATAGGTCTGGGCAAACCCTTTCACCGCTCCGCTGGCGGATGCCTTTGATATCAGGGTTGGCTGAGATGGTTGAAGAAAGCTGTTCTCATTTATACTGGAACTTTCCCGCTCAGTACTGGAAAGCGCATTTTTCGAAATCCAGCCTTCCTGGGTCTGGGCTCGTATTTTTACCCAGCCGGAAGTTTCGCTGAGAATCGTCACAATGGCCTCTTTTACCAGAACACCGACCAATGGGTAATAACTTCCCGGCCCTTGCCGAAAATGAGTATTATCCTGACTAATACTGGCTTTGTCCTCGGCCAACAGGATCAGTGAAAATAAAAGAATAAGAATAATTATTTTTTTCATAGGTCCACCCACTTTTCTATTTAATGGTTATGTTAAAAATACCTTTATCGTCAATTAAGCCTGGATTCTCCAGTAGTTGAGCACAGCGTCTGACAAACACCTGGGCCACTGGATCATCCGGCACCAGGCGAAGTGCTTTCTCAAACTTATCAGTCGCATCTTTAAAATCTCGTTGCCGATACAATTTCAACGCATCATGATGGAGGGACAACATATCCTGAGTTTTGTTGTCAACTTTACCAATTTCGCCGACAATTGAAAAAATTCTGAGAGCTGCGTCACGTCCTTTGACGCGAATATGATCGATTTCACGGCAGATTACTTTTTCCCTGATCATCTCGTATGTCGTTTCAGAAATAAGGTTTTGAGTTCCGTAAATTTTATTAACGCCTTCCAGCCGCGCCGCCAGGTTGACCGTATCGCCGATTGCGGTAAAGTCCATACGATTCGGAGAACCAATATTTCCCACAATCAAGCGCCCGCTGTTCATGCCTACCCTGGTAATTAATTGAATTGTCTTGCCGGCTTTCTCGATGCTTAATTTCGACAACTTTTGAAAACCGATAACCGCCTGGCAGCTTTGAAAAGCGTGATCCTGCGACTCAATCGGTGCCCCAAAAATCGCCATAATACCGTCACCGGTATATTTATCCAGCATACCGTTATTCTGAAAAATAATCGTTTCAACCTGGGCGAAATAATCGTTTAAAAACGCAACAATCTCGTGCGGAGTAAACAGTTCGGACGTTCCGGTAAAGCCCTGTAAATCCGTAAAGACAACGGTGGCTTCAATTTCCTTACCACCCATCTCGACCGTTTCCGGATTTCGCGTCAGAGATTCAACAACGGCGGGATGCAGGTAGCGGTTAAAGACTTTCTTGACCTGCGCTTTTTCGCGACCCTCGGTCAAATAATTCACAACCAGAACGGCAATTACCGACATTATTATCGCCGCTTCCGACTGTACTACCGGAAAAAAATAGAACTTATTCTGAAACAGATAAATGGCCACAATAACCGGGATACTCAGAACAATGACCGAAATTAGTGTTGCTTTCCAGATATTCAGACGCTGCCAGGCATAGCACAATCCTGCTAAAAGCAATAGCGACAGCACAATCCACCAGCCGGAATTAAAATGCCTGATAAAATCACCGCGCACAATATTCGAAAACAGCGTCGCATATATCTCCACTCCGGGATAAGGCTCAAGCGGACTGAAGGGCGTTGTTTTCAGATCCAGCAATCCGGCTGCTGTCGCACCAATAAACACCGCTTTGTCTTTAAAAATCTCCAACGAAATATCCGACTCCAGGCCTAACTGTGTCTGGAAATAGGCATTCAGCAACTGCGCAAAGGAAACGTATGTAAATGTATTTCCCGGGCCGCCGGGACCGTACCAGAACAGCTCTGCCCGGCCATCTTTATCGACCGGAATAGGATACTTATTGACGGCAATTTCGTTTTCACCGGCAATCAGTGTGCTGTCCCCGGTATAAATCATCGCGGCTGACAACGCCATATAGGGAATGACCCGGTTTTCATAACGGTAAATCAGCGGGATTCGCCGGCAGACGCCATCATCATCGGTAAAAAAATTGACGGCCCCCGGAATAGCCATGCTCTCCTGAAAGATTCGGATCGGCGCAGTCAGATTCGGGTAATCATGGATATACGATTCAGGGCCATTAAAATTGGCCTCAATCCTAAAATGACCGGTAATATCACTCTTCGTCACATGTGTCGAATCCTCCATCTGGATCGCCAGGACAACTCTACCCGAGCGCTGCATGGCTTCCGCAAAACGAGCATCCGCATAGTCCGCGCTTACATTCAGGCGATCAATATCCGGTGAAGAAAAAATCACATCAAAGGCAATCATCTTGGCCCCGCACTCGGTCAAAAAATCGGTCATCATTGCATAGACGTCCCGCGGCCAGGGCCAAAGCAGTTTCTGGTGCTCCTGTAAATGGTTCAGACTGTTCTGATCGATGGCAATGATAACGACATCTTCAGGATGTATTTCACGGTAAAAAGTCCGATAAATCATATCCTGGGCCTGTTTTTCCCAGCGATCGATTAGCATTGTTTTGGAACTCAGCAAGGCCGCCAGTGAGGCGATGATGCCGATTATAAGGGATACAATTAATCTTTGTCGGTTTTTTTTCATAAAATCAAATACTTATTCAAGCACTTCCCATTCAAGGTTCTAATCCCATTTGTCAAAATTGGAATTTGACGACCAGACTAAACAAAAGTCAATTAACGATAAATATTGTTGTGAGAGCCAATATCAATTAGGGTAATTTCTTTTTTCTCTATTTGCATGATTATTGTTATTCTATATTTATATGCAAGTCGAATGGCAGATAAACCTTTGAACTTTCCTTTAAGCGAATGTAATTGTAGGGAAGGATGTAATGGATCATTAATTAATATCTCTATAATTTTTATTAATTGGGAGATCAGATCAGGATGACGGTTGAAAAATTTATTAGCAGTCTTTAAAAATTGATCCGGTACAACTAAAGTGAACATTGGTTTTCTGGATAGTTTTCAATGGTGTTCATAAAATCTGAGACAGAATCAAATCGCTTAACTTTTTTATTCTTAATGTCCTCCAAAGCTGATTGTATTCGAAGGAGATACGAATTTTCTTGTTCTTTGATTAACTCATTGTAAGTAGCTTCATCTAATATAACATATTGTGGTCGGTTATTTTTAATGATGTGAACTGCTCCCTTTTTTAGTTCTTCATCAACGGCGCTAATGCCTTTTCGTTTGATCTCTTGTGCTGGAATAGTATTCATTTTTACACCTTTTTTAGTACTTAATAAAGTATAACTTATATTTTTCTTTTAATCAAGAGTTTTTAGTTTCTTATCTTGCGGAGATTTGGTTCAACCTAAGGTTGAATTACTTCCCAATCAAGTTTCCAACTCCATTGATCAAAATAGAGGTTTCCCTCTTCCCACTCCGCTTCGCCGCGCTGGGAATCGATGGTTTCAGAACGAAAATATTTCTTACCCGGTTCAAATGAACAGGAATAATCATCATTAAAAATCAAGCGGTAGCTGTCCATCCCGCTCAGGTAAAACCACTTCAGTTTTTCGTCATCAGTTTTACGCATGCCATAAGTCACATCCATCGGTACCCAGCCATAAGGTTCAAAATAGATTTCACCCCAGTCGTGCATACTGTCTTTCGGCGGTTGAAATTCCCAGCCCGATTGCCATCTCGCCGGAATACCATTCATCCGGCACAGTGTCATAAATGTCAATGTCTGCATACCGCAGTCACCATGACGTGTATCGATGACATACTCCGGAATATTGTAAAAAGTAGAATACTCCCGGGCCGAAGCCCAGGTAATGTTTGTATCCACCCAGGCAAACAGTTTTTGGGCAATCCGATAGGGATTTTTTTCATCACCAACGATCGACTCCGATAATTTCCGCATTTCGTTATAGAATTCAATCTGCGGCTTCCGTTCGGTCAGGTACTGGTTTAAATCATCCCGGTTAGGCACAGAAACAACCTTTTCCGGGTCAATCGGTACATAAACGCCATGAGCTGTGTAGGTATACTCAACCGAAAACTCGGTTTTTGCACTGCTGTTGGACGCTTTTTCAAAGTAGATCGTCCGTTGCAATTTACTGTTATCCGCCAGCTGATAAGTAATCGGTTCCGTAGATAGTATTTTTATATCGGTTTGACGATTTTCAATCTTTCTTGGGAAGGGAATCCAGCAGCGAATCGTTTTTCCTTCCGGCACCACGTTCTCGTCCACGAACAGGCTCTGTTTAATGCGCATTTTTACCGGTTTTACATATTTATGACCACTCTCATTAGCCTCAGTGATAATTGAAGCAATATGTTCGTCCAGGGGAAATTCCTTTTTCCCCGAATCCTCACCACGCTCACTATCGATCTTTTTCTTAAGCGCTTTCAATTCCGGATCCAGGCGAAACAGGTTGTATTGCGCATATTTAAAAAAGCGTTTCTGATCGTCAATAATCTTATATTCCAACGACTTCGCCACTTCCCATTGACGCAGGTTTTCTTTGCTCACGTCGGGAATATATTTTTTTACGTAATCAATTACTTCTGATTCTGTTAAGGTAAAATCTTTTTCAATTCGATCCATGCGAACCAGGTGCAACTCCAGTATCGACCTGAGATTCGGGGTCAGATAGTCATTCATCGACAGGTCCTGCTTGATCAGACGTCGGGCTTCACTAAAATCGCCATTTACAACCATTTCCATATACGATGGTTTTTTTGAACACGAAAAAATCCCCGTCAACATAAGCAGCGCAAGAAGAATTTCAACTGTTAGAGCAACCTGCTTCATAACTTGAATCTCCATTATTTTATAACGTTCCACCTATTATTAATAGAGTAAATTTATCATTTTTTCAGTAAAATAAAACGCCTATTCGTAATGTCGTCACAGATAATCATTATCAATTATTACTGGCACAGCTTTTGACGAAAAAGTAAGAGGCATTTTTCAGCAGTCGCAATGTCCCGAGAGGAAAAATGAGTCGTATCCACCAACATCCTGTATTGGAAATTCCCGAAAATAGAAAAAAAGTCCGCTTTTTTTTCAAAGGTAAAGAATTTTCCGGCTTTGAAGGCGAAGCCGTCTCATCCGCACTAATCGCAAATGATGTCCATACATTCAACATTCACTCCAGGAGTGATACCCCTCAGGGACTGTTTTGCGCCAATGGACAATGTTCACACTGCACATTGATCATAAACGGATTTCCGCTAAAATCCTGTGTTACACCTCTGCAGGAAAATATGGAAATATTTCCGTTAATTCATCTTCCTGAAATACCAAAAGATGACCAGCCCCTGGAAAACCACCGTAAAATTATTGAACAATGCGATGTTCTGGTTGTTGGCGGCGGACCATCAGGCCTGACTGCAACAATTGAACTAACGAAGCTGGGATTTTCAGTCATACTGATTGATGACAAGACCCGGTTGGGCGGTAAACTTTTGCTCCAAACCCATAAATTTTTCGGTTCAATCGAGGATTGTCATGCCGGGACCCGGGGAATCGATATTGGACAAAAACTGGAAACAGATCTTCAGCAATATTCGAATGTCAGGGTATTCACCAATTCTTCGGTTGTGGCTATTTTCAAAGACCAGAAAGCCGGAATTTTCCTTGAAAACCACCGTTACATCATCGTTGATTTCAAAGGACTGATTGTGTCACCGGGCGCTCGTGAAAAGTCACTGGTTTTCCCCGGCAATAACCTGCCCGGAGTCTATGGCGCGGGCGCATTCCAGACGCTGGTTAACCGTGACCTGATTCATTCATCGGATCGGGTGTTTATTATCGGTAGTGGTAATGTTGGATTGATCGCAGCCTATCATGCGCTTCAGGCCGGGATCCAGGCGGTCGGAATTTGCGACATTCTGGACAATGTATCCGGTTATAAAGTTCATGCTGACAAAATTCAGCGCATGGGTGTTCCGATATATCTTAATCACACGATTCTTTCCGCTGAAGGTGACGGCAAAGTAGAAAAAATTACAATTGCCCAGGTAGATAAACAGTATCAGCCCATACTGGATACCGCCAAAACCTTTGAAGTTGATACGCTGTTGATTGCCGTCGGCCTGACACCGGTTGATGAATTCTACGACATGGCTGTTGATTTCAGGTTCAAGGCCGTGAAAGCCGGAGATGCTTTTGAGATTGCCGAAGCATCATCTGCCATGTTCGGCGGGCGAATCGCCGGACTGGAAATGGCAAAGCTGCTGGGCAAAGAAATACAAATCGACCCGGAATGGAGTGAAAAGGTCGAAATCCTTAAAAGCAAACCTGGAAAAATATATGCGCCACTCAATATCCAACTGAACGATTCTTTTCAGCCTGTCATTTACTGTGATGAAGAAATTCCCTGCAATCCCTGCATCTCCGTCTGCCCGGTAAATGCCATTCAGTTAGAAGAGAAACTGGGAACGATCATGGATATTCCACGCTATCTCGGCGACTGTACCGGCTGCGGTTTGTGTTTGTTGATCTGTCCCGGACTGGCCATTACCCTGGCCCGCAAACTGGATGATTCCAGCGCCGAAGTGATTCTGCCCCATGAATATCTGCCGGATTTCAAGGTCGGTGACAGGATTCCGGTCACCGATCAGACTGGACAATATCTTGAGGACGCCGAGGTTCTTAAAATCAGGTTCAATAAAAAGCACAAAACTCATCTGATTTATATCAAATCATCTTTAAAAAACGGTCCCAAAATCAGCGGAATCCGGGTCCAGTCGCCAAAAGTGACCGAGTCCGTTTCAGAACCTTCATTTAACTACATACCGGAAAATGGGATTGTCTGTCACTGTGAAATGATAACGGTTCAGGAACTAATTGACTACATTAAAGAACACAATATTCGTGATGTCAACCAGTTGAAACAGGCCAGAGTCGGGATGGGCGCCTGCGGCGGAAAAAACTGTTCGGTGCTGCTTCCCCGGGTTTTCCAGATGGCCGGAGTTAACTGGAAAGAGGTCACAACAGGCACCAAGCGGCCATTGAGTGTTGAAGTCCCAATGTACGCCTTAATCAATGAAGAAACTTCGGATTAATCCATGACAAACTACGATGTAATCATTATCGGCGCCGGCAGTATTGGAGTACCTTTGAGTTTCTATCTGTCACAGAAAGGATTATCCGTTCTGGTGCTGGAAACACTGCAGTCCGCCGGACGGGGACAGAACCGGGCAGCGATCGGTGGAATCAGAGCCACTCATTCCGATCCGGCCAAAATAATCATTTGTCGGCGAACTATCGATATCGTCTCCCGAATAGAAGAGGAATATGGTTATGATGTACACTGGATTTCCGGTGGCTACCTGTTTCCGGTTTATACTGAAAAAGATGAAGTGAATCTGAAAAACTTGCTGGAATTCCAAAAACAATACGAACTAAATATCAATTGGATCGGAATCGATGAAATTGAAGAACTGGTCCCCGGAATTAATACCGAAAAACTGCGGGGCGGAACATATTCACCGGAAGATGGATCTGCGTCACCTTTAAAACTGATCGATGCGTTTTATATGCTGGCCCAACAACAGGGGGTTGATTTTCATTTCAATGAAGCGGTTACCGGTTTTGAAACAGCCGGTTCCCGGATAGCCTCCGTCAATACGGACCAGGAAAAATACTCTGCCGGGTTAATTGTCGACGCAGCCGGTGCACATTCCAGAGAGCTGGGCGCTTTTCTGAACCTTGATATTCCCGTTTATCCCGATTCCCATGAAGCGGGCATCACGGAACCGGTTCAGCGGTTTTTCGAGCCGATGATCGTTGACATCCGACCGGAAGCGGGTTCAGCCAATTATTATTTTTATCAAAATGCCGAAGGTCAGGTAGTGTTCTGCATTACGCCTGATCCGAAAATTCCCGGCACCGATTGTGACAACACTTCCGTCTTTCTTCCACAGGTCGTCAAACGAATGGTGCATCTCTATCCGCGGCTTCGCAATCTGCGGGTCCGGCGCACCTGGCGCGGACTATATCCCATGACTCCCGACGGGTTTCCCATTGTCGGCTTTGCAAAAGAATATATAAACCTGCTGTTGACGACCGGAATGTGTGGACAGGGATTTATGATTGGTCCCGGACTCGGAGAAATCCTGTCTGAAATCATCGTTGACAATAATACGGAGTACAAGGATATTTTGAAGCAGTTGAGCCTTTATCGCAGTTTCAGCGGTGAAGAGATACTGAATTAAGATTTCCCCTTAATATTTTCTCTGCAAATTCGTATCTTATCTAGCAAATTCTTATCGAGGAGTTAAGCCATGCCCGAATATGTTTCACAAAGAGCGAAATCCATAAAATCTTCCCCAACCCTGACTATGCATGCCAAAGCCCGGGAAATGGCAGCCAAAGGAATTGACGTTATCAATTTTGGTGTGGGTGAACCGGATTTTGACACACCGGATTATATTAAGAATGCCGGCATTCAGGCGATACAGGATAATTTTACCCGGTACACCGCCGCCGCAGGAATTCCCGAACTACGCAAAGCCATCGTCGCCAAACTGAAGAATGAAAACCATCTTGATTACAGCCTTGATGAAATCCTGGTCTCACCCGGCGCCAAAGCATCTATCGCAACGGTCTTGATGGCCATCTGTAATCCCGGCGATGAAGTCCTGATCCCGGCGCCCTACTGGGTCAGTTATCCGTCTCAGGTAGAAATGGTGGATGCTATTCCGGTCTACATGTCGACCGATGAATCCACGGATTTCAAGATTTCTGCTGAACAACTGAGCAACACTCTGGCAGCCTTAAAAAAACCTAAAGTTCTGTTACTGAATTCACCGAATAACCCTACCGGCGCCGTCTATAATAGAACCGAACTTGAAGCCATTGCAGCCGTTTGTGTGAAACACGACCTACTGGTTATTTCCGATGAGATTTATGAAAAAATGATCTATGACGGTGAAGAGCATTACTCAATTGCTCAGGTATCTGACGAAATTAAACAGCGAACCATCGTGATTAACGGCGTCTCCAAAGCCTTCGCTATGACCGGCTGGCGTCTTGGATACGCGGCCGGCCCTGTTGATATTATCAAGGCGGCAACCTGTCTGCAGGGACATACGACCTCCTGTGTAACTTCCATTACTCAAAAAGCATCTGTCGCCGCGCTGACCGAAGACGATGGCAGTATTGAGAAAATGCGCCTGGAATTCGACCGGCGACGGACATTCCTTGTTGATGAAATTAACCAAATTCCCCATGTCTCCTGCGCTCTCCCAAAAGGCGCTTTTTACACAATGGCGAACGTCGGCTATTATGTTAAAAATAACTGCAAAGGAATTGCTGACACCAATGATTTATGTGTTTACCTGCTTGAAAAAGCCCATATTGCAGTGGTGACAGGTACGGCATTCGGCATGGAAAACTATGTGCGCTTCTCCTATGCCAACAGCATGGAAAATCTGCGGGAAGGTCTTCGTCGATTTAAAAAAGGTTTGGAATCCCTGCTTTAATTGCAGAACACTATTATGGATACTTACGACGTTTATTTTTACGAAGCCTTTGACGAAGAAGAATATCAACTTCGGCATTTTCTACCGAACACCATTACGGCCGGATTCACCTATAAAACCATTCAGGAATGCGATCATCCGAACGCTCCGGCCAAAATCATCAGTACCCGCACTCAGACCATTATTCCGGATTCCTGGCTGACTGAGGTAAAAGCCTTTTTAACCCGCAGCACCGGTTATGATTACTACAAATCAGTTCGGGAAAAGGCGGATGATTCCGTTCAGTTCGGATATTTGCCGCTCTACTGCAACCGGTCGGTTGCCGAACAGGCGATGCTGCTCTGGATGGCGTTGATGCGGAAACTGCCGACCCAAATGAAGCAATTCAACAGCTTTTATCGTGACGGCATCACCGGTTTGGAAGTTCAGGGAAAAACGTTGCTGGTCGTCGGTGTGGGAAATATTGGTTATGAAATCGTCCGGATCGCTCGCGGTCTCGATATGAATGTTTACGGCGTGGATA
Source organism: bacterium (assembly GCA_018824205.1). GTDB lineage: Bacteria > Fidelibacterota > UBA2242 > UBA2242 > UBA2242 > B118-G9. The sequence continues at coordinate 14,275 of JAHJGX010000080.1, read as the reverse complement.
TTGATAAAAAACACACCAATGTGGACTATGTTAAATTCGCTGACAAACTTCCCCGGGCGGATATTATTGTCACCGCCATGAACCTGACGCCTGCAAACACCGGCTATTTCAATTATGAAAAATTGAAAAATGCCAAACCCGGCGCCCTGTTTATCAATATTGCCCGCGGGGAAGAATCAGTCCCATCAGATTTAAAACGGCTCCTGGATGAAGGTATTCTGGGTGGCGTCGCCATGGATGTCTATCCACGGGAAAATCTGCTTGGAATGTCCCTGCGTCAAAACCTTAAAATCGAAGACAAGGAACTGAAAATCATCAAAGAACTCGCCACTTATCCAAACGTGATTCTGACTCCGCACAATGCTTTCAATACTGAAGAGGCTGTCGTGCGCAAATCCGAGCAGTCGGTCCAGCAGGTGATTCAATTCCTGAAAACCGGGCAACTCCTCTGGAATGTTCCTTAATAATTCAACAATGTAAAAACTATCTACTATCGAAAAATAATAACAATATCAAGAGTGTCTTAATTTGAAAACAGCAATTATAATCGGCGCAACCGGGTTAGTCGGCAGCCATTTGACCAGACAACTACTGGAAGACGAACATTATGATAAGGTAAAAATATTTGTCCGGCGATCTCCCAATATTACTCATAAAAAACTCGTTACTCACATTGTGAATTTCGATGATATCCAATTCTGGAAAAAGCATCTCACCGGCGATGAACTCTTTTCCGCAATGGGAACGACCATCAAAAAAGCCGGCAGCCAGGCCGCTCAGTATCAAATCGATTTCAGCTACCAGTATGACGTTGCCAAAGCGGCTGCCGACAATTGCGTGAAACAGTTTGTACTCGTCTCTTCCGCCGGAGCCGATTCCTGCTCGAAAAATTTTTACCTGCGAATGAAAGGCGAACTCGAGGACGCTGTTGCCGGACTCATTTTTAAAAGAATCATCATATTCAAACCATCAATACTTGCCGGGAAGCGCAGCGAACGTCGGATTATGGAATCGATCGGGATCGGAGCAACTTACCTGTTTACAACAGTATTGCCGTTTATAAAAAAATACCGGCCAATCAAGGGTGCAACCGTTGCAGCTGCTATGATTAATGCCGCAAACCTTGACATTACGGAAAAAATCTCGGAATATAGTCTTAATCAGATTTTTTCAATAGCCAAACTCTTATAACAATTTACAGAAGGAGATATACCATGGATTTTAAAGGAAGTCAGACTGAAAAGAATTTGCTCACCGCCTTTGCCGGTGAATCCCAGGCGCGTAATCGCTATACCTATTTCGCGTCCAAAGCCCTCAAGGATGGATATCGTCAGATTTCGGAAATTTTTGAGGAAACCGCCAACCAGGAGCGCGAACACGCCAAGCGGTTTTTCAAGTTTCTTCAGGGTGGCGATGTGGAAATCACCGCCGCGTTTCCGGCCGGCGTCATCGGAGATACATTGGACAATCTGAAAGCCGCCGCTATGGGCGAATATCACGAATGGCGCGCTATGTATCCGGGTTATGCCAAAATCGCCCGTAAAGAAGGCTTTGATCAGATCGCCGAAGTGTTCGACGCGGTGTCAATCGCGGAACAACAGCATGAAAAACGCTATAACGACCTGGCGAAAAATATTGAAGAAGGAAAAGTTTTCAAGAAGGATGAACCGACCTTCTGGCGCTGCATGAACTGCGGCTTTATCGCCGAAGGTCTGGAAGCGCCCGAGCTCTGCCCGGCCTGTGGTCATCCGACAGTCCACTTTGAGGTCTTGGCCGAAAACTGGTAAACTGAAAAGCAGTTTTCATTTGACAAATGGAATATTTTTCTTTAATGTTCACATTGTGTTGGAAAAGAAAAACATGAATATATTATTGTAGTTTATTTATGATGAAGTATTTACAGTGGATTTTCATAAACATGATACTTCCCCTTGCTCCACTAGTGGTTAGATTATTTATAATTTTCATTAGCTCTGAATCTATATCAAATTCGTTGAATATTTATAATTTACCAGAGCTAGTATTTTATAGTTTTTATTTATGTGCAGTAGTCTTGAATATAAATATAGATGGGACAAAAAATATATTCGAATCACTATTACGGTTTTTCATGTTTTTACTTGTTGTCTTTAATTCATTAACTTTAGGAATAATCTATAGTAACAATGCGGGAGACAATATAAGAAAATATATTTTTATTGCAGTAGTTATCCCAATATTAATCACACCAATTTACAAATATAAATATCGAAAAATTGGAGCTAATTATTAATATGTCATTTGAAAATATATATAATAATTTTTCGATATTTATATCTATTTTGGGAATTTTTATAACCATTTTACTTTATACAAACCTACTATTAAAAATGGCACGGATTAATATAACTGATTTTGAATTAGGAAAAAGAAAATCAATATCTCAGTCAAATTTTTATTTTATTAGCAAACGAACTTTTGATCTATTATTCTCTCTAATCATCTTAATTGCTTCAGCACCTATTATTATCATAATTATAATTTTACATAAAATATTTATCAGAGGATCACTTTTTAATAAGACTTTCATAACTGATAAATTATCTAATAAGTCATTTTATTTATATACGTTTAAAACATTAATAACCATAAACTCAGAGAATAATACTCAGCATGTCCTAAGTAAATTTGGTAAATATTTAAGAATGTACTCATTAGACGAAATTCCAAAGTTTTTTAATGTTTTAATTGGTGACATTTCGTTAGTTGGCCGTGATTATTATCATGAAGATAAAATTATTAAAAATTTCTTGAACGAAAATCAAATTTCGTTATTAAGAAATATCCCAATCGGTTTGATCACTCTTTGGAGAATTTCTCCACCAGAAAAACGACAAAATATAGATTCTGATCGAATTAAATTTGATTATTACTATGCAAGCAATGCTTCTTATTTTGGGGACATTAATCTAATATTTCGAATATTGATTGTATACTTAGGAACAAGTTCATCAAAATGACTTTTTCATTCAGTCGGGAGTTCTATCACGACTAAAAAATGATTCTCAATCAAGACTTAACAATGAGCGGAAACATCAAACTTCCCGCATCATTGATCTATCTTTTCCACTTCCTTAATAATCCGCACATAAATGGATTTTATCGCCATGGACCCGGCACAACCCAGCACTACATCGCCGTTCTCATCCCGCCAGTTACTGATACTGGAATCGGTGATCGGTAACGACGAATAGACATACTGTCCGTAATTATGGCTGGGCACATAAACCGACCAGCGATAGAGACCGGGAAAATATAAAGTGGTAAAATCACCACCCAGATAAATCCCGTTTTGAAGATCGATGGGCGCTGACGGATGATCGCTTATTATCTCAATGGAATCCGCAGCCCAGATCCGCTCCACTTTTACCCAGAAGACGATTGGATTTGTACCGGTTGACCAGATCGGCGCCAGGGAATCTGCTTCCGTGGCAATCAGGGTGTCATTATCCATGGTGAAAAAATCCGTCAGATAATTGACCGGCGGTTCCGGTTGAAAAGAAGCTGTTATCTCGCTGGAATTCTTCGTAACCCGGAATTCGTACTCTTCATCATAATCGATCGGTTCCAGCAGAGTCGTCAATTTATACCCGCCAAACCAGATAATCTCTTTCACTTCGGTCTCATCGTTTTCAATAATTTCCATCGAATCGGCCTGAGTCTGCCAGGCAAAGTCAGCGACCCTGGTGTCTGTTGATTTTTTATACAGTTCAACCGTAAAAGTGGAATCGTGTAATTGAGAAATGATCTCGTCCAGCTCATCGATATGCGGTTCACCGTTTGTGGGCAGCCCATCGCCTTCGCCGTCATCGGGTTCCATAAAATCGTTATCCACACTGGACATCCCATCTTTCCCGAGATCATCATTCAACGGTTCGCCATCGTCCCATTTTCCATTTCCATTCACGTCTTCATAAGAAGTCCAGTCGCCGTCGTCGTCCCGGCCGTTGAATATTGACGTATCAGTCACCGGTATGGAATAATCAATCCGGACAACGGTCTGCTCGGGGAACTCGGTATTCAAAATCGCTTCGATGCGGATTTCCGGCTGATAATCAAATTCATAATCCGTGAATTCCGTCAGCAGCATCTCTTTATCACAATTGGATAAAATTATCAATAGCAATATAAATGACAGTAAGTTAATTGTAGTGTATTTAAGTCGTTTCATTATTTGACTCCTAAACTTTTATAATTCGAATTCCAGGCCAAAAGACGGAATAATCGGGAACATGCTAAAGGCCCGAATTTTCGACGGATTTGTATTGGGAATTGTCTGGGCAAACAACACATTGAAATGGTTGCTGACATTGATGATCTGCACTTTGAATTTCCCGTTCAAGCCAAAGGCTTTAAACGAACGGGCATAATTGGCGTCAATTCTGAAATAGCTGGGATAGCGGGCGCCGTTTTTTTCACCGGGGATATCCTGGAGGCCGGAGTAGGGATAGATTGGGCTGGTGTAATTTGTACCGGCATAGACCATTCCTTCATTAACCGTAAAGGCTTGACCGGTGCTGTATGAAACGGTCAAGCCGACAGTCCTTTTTTCATTCAAACGATAACTCATTACGGCATTGAAGGAGTGCGGAATATCATTATGGGTATAGTAAATTTCACCTTCCTCCTTCGAGACCCGGCCGTCGCTGTTAAAATCGATCTCTTTCTGGATGTGGCTGAAGCTGTAACCCAGCCAGCCATTAAACTTCCCTTGAGTTTTTTTCAGCAGCAGTTCAACGCCCCAGGCCTTCCCGGTACCCGAGACAAAATCATCGGCATCGGTTGCCGGATCGTTATTGGGATTCACTTCCAGCATATTATCGTAGGGTTTATAATATGCCTCAATGCCGGCAAAGATATTATTGGAAAAACGCTGCTCAAGTCCGGCAATAAAATGCTGACAGGACTGGGCGTCGTATTCTTTCGGGACCGGCAACCAGAAATCGACAAAATTGATAATTTCCTCATCGCTGGTGTTGGTAAACATATACTGCTTATAAATACCCCAACTGCCCTTGAGCGCCAGGTTTTCAGTCAACAGATACTTGAAACCCAATCGTGGTTCAAGATAAAATCTATCATGCAATTCATATTTACTGACTCTTAATCCAGGTTGAATATTCAACAGGTTGGACAGTTTCCATTTATCCTGCAAATAAATTGAAAAAATATACGGACTCTGCTTTCTATCCAGGAAATCGATATTGGCAATTTCCTGTTTTACGGTCATTTCCAATACTTTATATTCAAAACCGGTCGTCAGGGTGTGCTGATTCGATAGGAACCAAACCAGTTCCTCTTTAACCGTCCAGTCCCGAAGATCAACATTTTCAGAAATATTCGTCGTTACCTGTCCGATTGATGAATCAATCTCACTAAAGGAAAATCCAAAATCCCAATCATAAACAGTTCGGGCAACCGAAAAAAGCGAGTGGATTTTTGAAGAGGGAACAGACCGCCACTGTGCACTGGTCGTGTAGTTTCCCCAGTCCAGATCGATATTGAAACCATTCTCCTCATCCTCAAAATCAAAGTACAGGAAATCCCGACCGTAATACCCCGCAATAGTCAGGCGGTTGCGGTCGTTCAGATCGAAAAACACTTTCCAGTGGGAGTCCCAGAAATAATAAGAACCCGCCGGATCTTCGCCATCTTTGATCTGGTAGTATAATCTCGCTAACTGATCATAATATGTCCGTCGAGCAGCAAACATCCAAGTCCCCCATTTATGGGGGCCTTCGGCCAGAATTTTACTGCTGAGCAGACTGACTTCGCCCTTCAGACCGCCCAGATCAACAACATCGGATACCGGCCCGTTTTTAAACAGGAGTTTCCGTCTGGAATTGCCTTCCCGGGATGTTATATCCAGAACAGCCGAGTTGCGGTTGCCGAATTTTGCCGAATATCCGCCGGCCAGAAATTCAGCATCGGCAATGGCTTCCGCATTAAATGTGGAAAAGACGCCGCCAAGGTGATAGGGATTGTACACCTCAATACCATCCAGGAGAATCAGGTTTTCGTCGGAGCCGCCGCCCCTGACAATTAATGCAGAGGAAAAATCGTTTTTAGCGGTCACACTGGGCGTTAGTTGCAAGGTCCGAAACAGATCGGCTTCAATCATGGCCGGTGTGTTGACAATCTGCTTCATGGAGATGTTCATACGACTGATCTCTACTTTCTCCTCAAAGCGGGTGCGCTCGGCAGTCACTTCCACAGCCTCACCTTGAATGGCTCTCACAGCGAGTTCCATGTCCAGGCGAATATCATCACCCGGGCTTAGGTTGATCGATTTCTCGAAAGTATCATAGCCCATCATCATTGCTTTAACAGTGTAATTACCAACGGGAACATTTAATATCACATAATGCCCGTGCACATTGGAAGCGGCCCCTAAGTATGTTCCGGCGAGCATAACATTCGCATACATAATTGGTTCACCGGTATCCATGTCCCGCAGGTATCCGGATATTTGACCGGCATCTTTGGCGTAAACGGACATAAATCCGGCAATTATAATTGTAAGTGTAATTGCTTTAGTATATTTGGTTTTCATTGATTTTACTTTCTTATCAAAATTCCCGGTCTATCATAACACATTTTAGAGACAAATGTCACCAAAAAGATGCAGGTCAGATTCCATTTGATCATTTAAGGTTGTCTTGCTATTTGGGTGATGTGAGTCCGGTCACGAGAATTGGGAGTAGCTTTTAAAAAGGTCAAAAGACATTTTCTTGAGAATTTGCAGCGGCGCTGTCTGAGAAATGATAGGAGTGATGGAGGATTTGAATTGTGGAGTACTGGAGTACTGCATAATCCTGTGGTGAGTTTTACTCCAATCCTCCGGTCTCTTTACCACTTCTCATCGTACTTCGTCCAGAGTTCGTCGCCCAGTTGCCAGGCTCTGTCCACAACCTTATTGCCCCATTCAATGGCATAATCAGTGAGATACTGCCGGGCTTTTTTGGGATTCTTTTTCAGCAAATCCAAAACTTCTTTTTCAATCACCGGCTGATTCCTGAACATTTCGGCCTGCAGCGGTTTCCAGACCGCCCAGACATCCTTATGCATATCACCCCAGCGCTGGGCCGACAGGGTTCCGACTCTGTTAAATGCCCACCACGCTGAATCACGATTAAAACCTTTCGTCCGGCCGGGAGTTTTAAAAGGTTCCGCAACATCGGTAATCGAACAGTACAATGGCACATATATCGACGAGGCCACATTATCAAAGGCCAGCCAGACGACACCGCCAACTTCATCGGGCAACCATTCCCGGGATTGGGTGATCGTGGCATACATCGTGTACCAGCGGGCAATCTGACGCTCACCTAATTTCCCCCAACCGCCATTAACTTTAAACAGCGGCAGCATATCATAGGGCATCCAGGGGTTTGCCAGCGGTGAAATTTCGTACTTCCCGGTTTCGGGATTTTCCCATTTGATATTTTTTACGATGTCAAACTCGGTTCCCTGGTACCAATCCTGGAACATTGCGACCATTTTGGACATTGTAATCAACGAATCGGGTTTGACGGAAAAAGGGAAATTTTCCGCGTCGGGATGCAGACCGAGTGACGGCGCTGCCAGATCAAATACCCGCCATTCGCGGCGGCGGGCCGCATAGGATTGGCGACTTTCCAGGGCATAAGCATAGACAAACTCAAGTGGACCATTATCGGGGTTCCACCAGCCGCTGTCCTGTGCCACTTGATAAATATTATCGGAAGCCATGAAATAATCCGGTTTTTTCAGATCAATTTGCCGAATCCGGCTGCCGTTGGCATTCACGGAAATATGGTCATCGGGAACCCGCTGCGCCACCCAGACAGCGCCTTTTTTTCCTTTACCGGGACCGACTACCTCGAAATGCCAGACCTCTTTCGTATCAGCTATCGTTAAACATTCGCCTTCATCACTCCAGCCATATTTTTTCAAAAGATTACCGGCCATTTTGATTGCTCCACGAGCAGTTTCGCAGCGTTCCAGCATCAGTCGCACCAGTTGCTGACAATCGATTAAATTCAGATCCGGTTCATGCAGTGATTCACGCCCGCCAAAGGTAGACTCACCGATGGCAAGCTGTTTTTCATTCATACATGGATAAGCCGTATTGATAAATCCGTAAGTATGCTCAAGCTGTGGAATCTCACCAATCGGCAGGTACCGGTAGGTCGGCATCGCCAGGGAATCATACGGAACACGTTTCACTAATGTCAATTGAGCGCCTTTTTTATAGTCTTTGGCAGGTGAAATATCCAGCCAGGATCGCGTCCGGTGACTGTCACAGGTATGCGAAGTCATGACAGAACCGTCGGAACTGGCGTTTTTTCCAATCGTAATCGAAGTACAGGCTTCCGGTACGCCGCCTTCCCAGTCGGGTTTATCCTGCGGACCGGCGAACAATATCGAAGCATTCAAAACAACTATCAGAATCATTTTCAGAACTGAACTCATTTTCTCTCCTCAGTACAATTTAAAAAGAACTAATATTGGGAAGTGAATTTGGACATCACAAACAGAAATTGCAACGATTAATTATAAAGTCCATGGTCCAAAAAAAGTACACGATTGCTTATCTTACTTTTTCCCGGAAAAAAAAGAGCCCGGCATCGTAGCCAGGCCCTTTTACGAAGAATCCAAAAAAGGTTCTACTTTAACAATATTCCCTTCCTGACTGCGGTAAATGACCCAGCCTCAATTTGGAATATATAGATTCCGGATGAATACCTGCCGGCATTCCAGTAAATTCGGTAATTTCCGACGGGCTGTCTTTCGGACACCAGCGTTTCCACCAATTGTCCCGTCAGGTTATATACTGATACCAGCACCATCTCTTCCTTCGGGATCCGGTAACTAATAATGGTATTGGCGTTAAAGGGATTCGGGTAATTTTGATTCAATCCGTAACTTATCGGTCGCTGGATTTCCGGGAAATCAGTTTTTACAACAGTTTCACTCTCTCCTTTTAAAACCAAACTGCTGAAATGTGCTACGGTTGAGTAGACCCGGTTGGACGTTAAATCCAGTGTTGGATAAGCGATGCCCGTAGAATCAAAGTAAACCGAATCATCGAGTACTTCTGCATAAAAAAGACTCAATGTCAACGGATCGATTCCCAGCTGATTCAGTAAACCACGTTTATAAATCAGACCGACGATTAGGTCTGTTTCAAAATAATACGGCTCGGAAAGTGTATCCCGGACAAACACTTGGAAGTCCACTCCACTGACAACATTCTTCGGGCCGAATGTGACACTGTCCTGACCCACTTTAGCAAAATCCGGTAAATTCATATGGATACGAATATCCTCTTTCAGGCAACCAACCGGGAAGAACAGACCACCGCCATTTAAGATGTTCATGGGATGAGGTAATCCGCCTATTATCCAGGTATCTCCTTCCTTTATCGTATCGATAACAGAAAAGCCTCTCGGACTGTTGCTAGTCCGGGTAATTGTGATGGTATTAATTCCCGATGGATCCGGTAGAGTATCATTGACAATTACAAGCGCCGTACCGGTATGCTCACCGACAATCGCCTGAACTAAGGCAAAACCCGGTGAAATTGCCTGAAGTATTCCTCTTTCATCGATGGACCCCAAAGGCATACCCAGCAGATTCCATTGATCCACACTATCAATTACCGCCCCTATTGTTCCGCTATCGGAAACCTGATACACAAAAAATTGTAGACTATCTCCTACCGCTATCAACGTATCTTTTGGAAGTACTACCAGGTGTTGATTAGTAAATCCCGTATCTTCGTCGTCTTCATCTTCGGTAAATACCATCACCTCCACCCAGGCCTCCAGGGTGTCCAGCACGGCTGTTACAATGCTCTCTCCCGGTAAAAATCCATAAAATAATCCGTTGCCTGTAATACTACCGATTGAATCCGGAAACGCTGACCATACAGCGACCGTATCATGTTCCAAACCGGCCGTATCACAGTAAACAGCCTGAAATTGGAGTGAATCACCAACAATAATTTCGGCATAATCCGGTACAATTTTCAAAACCGGTTTTTTCCACCCGGAATATTCTTCATTAGTGATGAACACCGCAACGGAATCTAATAATTTATCCAGTTTGGCATAAATCCAGCCTTCCCCGACTTTCTGAGCAATAAAATAATCAGATTGAATAAAATCGCCAAGGCTGTTTGGTTTTACTGACCATGTCACACTAGTGTCTTTCTCATTCCCGGAAGTATCGATATAAGCCGCCGACATGAGGATAGAATCGCCCGGTGAACATTCGATCAAATCAGGTGATATTTTCAGAAAAGGCCCTGCAAAAACCTGTGAAGATAATGCGATAACCGCAAACCATACTACGAAAACAACTCCATTTTGTAACTGTTTTTTCATTCGTTCTCCTTTCGTCAATTACTCAATTCGCAATTCCAAGTACTGTGTTGTAAATTATTTGCAATATTTTTATAGTACCGTGAGACACCTCACAACGACGTCGATAGATAATCGATTAATACCCCAAGCGAATGAGCAGTAATCTGATCGGCATTAGGAAAAATGGTTCAAATACAGCAACGAATTGTTTCATATCAACCATAAGCTAATCGCAAGTATGGCCATGCAATCCATTATCACCGTTTGCAAATATACGCGGCTGTACCCGGATTAACGTTTTGCAAGGGGAAAAGATAGAGGAACCGTTTTAATAGCGGAAATAACTGTTGTTTCAATATATCAGGATTATTAAATTTCGCCGCTTATTGAATGGCGGAGTAGCTCAGTTGGTTAGAGCAGCGGAATCATAATCCGCGTGTCCGGGGTTCGAATCCCTGCTCCGCTACCACCTTACCGGTCGAAAAGACGGGTTTTGTATTTAAATCAGAAACCCTAAGATAGATACCCAAAATAGCCCTTTTAGCGACCAAAACGGTTACCTAATGGTTACCTCAGTTTTCAAATGTCATCCTTGATGGAATCGTAAAAAGTGACAAAACGTTATAACCTACTGGAAATAATGTAATTGGTAACAATATTTTACTTGACATGTATTGGATCTATTATTAAATTAACATCAATATTAATAATAGGTTGTGAGTTAGAGAAATGATAAATATTAAAAACCACAAACAGCAACAAATCTTCGATTCATGGTCACATCTTGGTCCAAAACGCCGCAAATTATTAGATGAATCGTGGGCGGGATTATTTCGGAAGGAGCTTTTACCAGTTCTTCCGATAGAAAAATTGATTCCTTTCTTCGATGCTGGCTTTGGTCGTCCTACCAAAGAAATTTATACAAGTCTTAGTGTACTTTTATTTCAACAGATGAATGATCTGACTGATGAGGAAGTATGTCAGCAATTAGCATTTGATCTACGCTGGCATTACGCGCTAAACTTGTATGAAGAGTCGGACGCTGCCAAATATATCTGTCCAAAAACATTATGGAGTATGCGCAATATACGTATCCGCCCGGTGAAGTGCATCTTTACATCGATGGCCGGTTTCATTATTTTAGTGCTTACACACCATGTTGTAGGATGAGCTTGGGAACGACCACCAAGAATTAAAATTTAAATTCATATGCTTCTTTTAAAAAATTACCTGCCTTGGCCAGCAGTAACCATGGACGGTGGAAGCCGTGCAAGATTAATCTTTTATGCAACTTCATATAAATATATTTGAAATCCAATAAATGTATTTCGGATAGTTTGGATATCACCTAATTGTCGTTTTGCATCTGATATTGCCTTGTATTTCAAGGTCAGTAGTTCAGGTAGTTTAGCGTCGTCTAATTCTTCCACACCTGAATCCACATACTGTTTTAAGACAAAATCTAAAAATACCCTTTGCTTAGATTCAAATATCCCAAAATGCGACTTTGCATATTCCGCTCTTTGGCTTCGTTTTATGGGGTCTGTACTAAATGCTACATAAGCCAGCACATCGTATAGATCACTGTCTTCCGCATGGATCATGTGTTGCAAATCATTTAACTGGCTTTGGGTAAATCCCTTTTCATTCAATTCTTGCAAGAGTTTTTTACGGGTATCAGGTTTGCTCCAGATGGCTCTTAATTCATCTTCATTTTTGAAAAAGTCAGGCAGTGAACCAAACATGGATTGTAAAAATTCTTCTGCGGATATGGGCTTTCCGTCAGGACTCCAAAAAGAAGTCTGCACCATTGAATCAAGTTCCCGAATTTTATTATCCGACAACTTAACCTTAATCATCTTCGGTCTTGGTTTACACCTGCAGGGCGCATATCCGCATTCAGGGCACGGTTCAGGTTCATAGACACAGGGTATTTGATCGCAAATCTCGCAAGGTTTAGGATATGGCTTTGGTGTCGGTTCACATTCACATACAACTTTACCGCATATATCACATGGTAAAGACTCTCCATCCCATTCAGGATCAAGAAAATGTTTATGCGCCCCTACAAAATCATATATGGTAAAATAATCTTTTCCATCATACAAACGGGTTCCACGACCAATAATCTGTTTAAACTCAATCATCGAGTTCACAGGACGCATCAATACAACATTCCTTAATTCCGGAGCATCTACACCCGTACTCAATTTTTGGGATGTGGTGAGAACGGTAGGGATGGTTTTTTCATTATCCTGAAAATTCCGTAAATGCTGTTCGCCAAGATTTCCCTCATCTGCCGTAACTCTTTGGCAATAGTTGGGGTTGGCGCTGTCTGCATGTTGATTAATTAAATCTCGAACCGCGAGAGCATGAATCTGAATGGCACAAAACACAATCGTTTTTTGATTCTGGTCCACCATATTCAAAAATAGTTTCACCCGATATTCTTCCCGCGCTCGAATCTCAATCAAACGATTCATTTCCGCTTCGGTATAAACCCGGCCCTCTTCAATATCACCTTCAACCACCGTATCGTCAGACGTATAGAGATACTCATCAATGGTGGTATGAATCTGCTTCACTTTGAAGGGTGTTAAGAATCCATCATTGATACCCTGTTTTAAGGAATAAATATATACAGGATCACCAAAATAGCGGTAAGTATCAATATTCTTGTCCCGCTTGGGCGTTGCAGTCATCCCCATTTGGACTGCAGGACTGAAATATTCCATGATGGCTCGCCAGGTGCTTTCATCATTAGCACCGCCACGATGACACTCATCGATAATAATAAAATCAAAATAATCCTTGGGGTATTCACCAAAATAGGGTTCATCATTATCCCCACTCATAAAGGTCTGAAAGATTGTGAAAAAGATACTTCCGTTGGTGGGGACTTTCCCTTTCTTGCGAATATCCGCAGGACGGATACGCACCAGTGCATCTTCTTCAAAGGCAGAGAAGGCGTTAAAGGCTTGATCGGCTAAAATATTTCTATCGGCTAAAAATAGAATTCGGGGGAGTCGCTCACCATCTTTTCGAAGGTTCCATTTACTATGATATAATTTCCAGGCAATTTGGAAGGCTATCGCCGTTTTTCCTGTGCCTGTGGCAAGAGTGAGCAAAATACGGTTTTGTCCCTTGGCGATGGCTTCCAATACATTAGTAATAGCATTTTCCTGATAATAACGGGTTTGCCATGTTCCGCCCCGTTCTTCAAAGGGGACGGAATGCAGTTTATTCCGCCATGCCGCCGCATCCGGATTGATAGCATCGGCTTCCCCAAAAGTCATTTCCCACAGTTCATCAGGTGATGGGTAAATAGTTACGTCACCTTCCTTCCCCACCTGCAGATCAATGCCATATATCTGTAAACCGTTGGCGCTATACGTAAAACGTACCTGCAACCGTTCGGCATAATCCTTGGCTTGCCCCACACCCTCGGTATAGTATTTTTCATCGGATTTGGCTTCAATGACGGCCAGGTTGCGATTACGATACTGCAACACATAGTCGGCTTTATCTGGCTTACTACGTTGCCCATTACCGATCAGGCGTCCTTTGGAAATGGGGAATTCCATGCGGATGCGACTACCATCCACAACTCCCCAACCCGCCTCTTTTAAAGCAGGATCGATGTAGGTGGCTCTTGTTTCGGCTTCGTTCAAATTATTTAAATCAGAAATATATTGCTAACTAAATACTTTACCTGATTCTTTAATAAAATTAATAAATTTATCACAACCCACATTTACTTCAGGTACCCCACACGCTGCAGGAATTTTATACTTATTTTTATTCACCGGCAGATTTAATTGAGAACGTTCATCTGAAATTAATTTCAAATTATGCACTTTTGAAGTCGATACTATAAGAATATCATT
>JAHJGX010000079.1 GCA_018824205.1 bacterium | reverse complement strand
TCGTAGTTAAAAAAGAATATCTAAATAATTCAATTCCTATTATGACCGGTTTTAAATATATTATCCAGCCTTTGAATATGATTGAATCGCGAAATGAGATCAATAATCCATATTGTCTTTTGATCCGACAACAATCATCACATTCAGCGAGATGTCCAGTTAGTGCGCAATGTGACTGACGGGGCGAAGCCGTGCCCGGAGATGAAAAAAAAACAATAACCGCGAAGACGCCAAGCCGCAAAGAGAAAAATAATCAAACTACTAATTTCACGAATTTGACGAATTAAATAAAAAAATATATTAGTGAAATTCGTGTAATTCGTAGTTAAAAAATCTCTCTGTGATTCGTAGTTAAAAATATTCCGGGCAATTCGTGGACAGTTTCCCTCTCTCTCTGGGGTTCCGGTTCACCCCGCCGCGAATTCCTCTACTCTGACGATCTCGCCGACGCTGTCGTATTTCTCATGAACAATTATAATGCAATAGACATTGGCGAATTTATCAATATCGGCACAGGAAAAGATCAAACGATTCAAGAACTTGCCAAAATAATTAGGGATATTGTTGGTTTTAAAGGGAAAATAGAATGGGATTCTTCTAAACCTGATGGTACGCCGCAGAAACTACTGGATATATCAAGGATCAGTGAACTTGGCTGGCAGGCAAAAATAAGACTGGAAAAAGGAATAAAAAGGACATATAAGTGGCATGTGGAAAATTGATAGAGAAAGAAGAAAAAATAACGAAAACAAGGTTTTTGATAAATTGTTATCAGAAGATGAATCAGAAACCTTAGAATTTAAAAAATCCACAGGAGAATGGAGAGAAATAATTGAGACTATCTCTGCTTTCGCTAATACAGGAGGAGGCATCATTCTGGTTGGGATTTCTGATAAGGTGGAAGTCTTGGGACTTCAAATCGGTAAAAGGACAATAGAAGACCTAACAAATAAAATCAAGGAGAATACAGATCCAAAAATATTTCCTACACTATCTTTTGAAAATATAAATGGTAAAAATATCATTTTAATAGAAATTGAAGAGAGTAAATCAAAGCCGGTTTTTGCTTTTGGGAGAGCCTATAAAAGAGTGGGAAAATCCACCTTAAGAATGAGTAAAGATGAACTTGAAAGAGTAATTATTGAAGGAAAGAAAGTCTATTGGGACGAACAGATTTGTGAAGAGGCAAAATTAGAAGATATTGATAAAGAAAAAGTTAGAGAGTTCTTGAAAAAAGCGAGATTCGAAAGGAGGTTAGAAGCTATTCCTGATATCTCAGTCGGAGAAGCATTAGAAAGATTGCATCTAAACAAAAACAATAAATTAAAAAATGCTCCGATTCTGTTGTTTGGCAAAAACCCTCAAAAGTTTTTCCTCCAGGCAAAATTAAGATGCGCAAGGTATAAAGGTACAACACCGATTACTTTCATTGATTTAAGAATTGTAGAAGGAAACATAATTGACCAGGTTGGAGAAGCAGAAAAATTTGTTCTTTCACATATTAAAATGGCAGCCAAAATTGTAGGTTTTGAGAGGTTGGAGGTTTGGGAATATCCTATAAATGCATTAAGAGAAGCTATTGTTAATGCAATCTGTCACAGAGATTACGCTTATAGCAGTGATATTACGATAGGGATATTTGATGATAGAATTGAAATTTCTAATCCCGGAACACTACCAGAACCTTTAACACCGGAAGATTTGAAGAGAAAGCATAAATCTATTCCAAGAAATCCGCTAGTCGCAAATGAATTTTTCCTAATCAGAAATATTGAACAATGGGGAGAAGGAACTAATAAAATAGTAAAATGGTGTTTAGAACACGGGCTAAGAGAACCGGATTTTGAGGAAATTGCAGGAGGCTTTCTTGTGAGATTTTATGCCCCAGATGATATTTTATCATTAATTCCTGAATCAGGGAAAATTAATCTGGAAGAATTGGGATTAAATAAAAGGCAGATAAAAGCATTAGAGATAATGGTTAATAAGCGAGAAAAGTTTACAATAAAAAAATATACGGAGACCTTTGAAGTTAGTAAAAAAACTGCGATAAGGGATTTCAAAGAACTTATAAAAAAAGAGTTTACTGTAAAAGTTGGAGATAAAAAGGGAGCGTATTATGTAGCCAGGGAGAATGTCCCTAAAAGATAAAATATGTCCCTAAAAATGTCCCTAAAAGATGTTTATTGAAAATTATGGTTCAAGAATTTATATGATGAAGGAAGTTTGAAGAGAATTAAGTGTAAAAAATATCGGCGAATTTATCAACATCGAGACAGGAAATAAAAAAGAATTAGTGTGCCAAAGGCATCCCTTTGGGATAATCCGTGTAATCCGTGGACTATGTCCCGCCCGCATTAATAAGAAAAATGCACCTAGCCAAATGCCTTGAAAACAATAACTGGAACTCCATCCGCAAAGACCTCAACAAACGACCAATCGAAAACATCAACGGTGACTCCTCCGATAAAGCAATTCTACAAATATTAGAAAAACATGGAATCTCGCGGATCAATACGATACCCTCTTTAAAAAATAAAAAAGTAAAAAATAATTCGCGTAAATCCGCGTAATTCGTAGTTAAAATAATCTCTGTGCAATTCGTGGACAGTCTCCCTCTCCCTCTGGGGCAGCGGGACGCCAAGAAGAGAATTTTTACATGTTGATGATCTTGCAGATGCTATATTCTTTTTACTAGATATAATAAACTCAAAAGATATTTATAATAGAGATATTTCCCATTTAAATATTGGAACAGGTCAAGATCTAACTATATTCAATCTGGCAAGAATAATCATGAGTATTGTAGGTTATAGAGGAAATATAATTTTTGATAGTTCAAAACCAGATGGCGTAATTAAAAAACTTCTAAATGTTGATATAATGCTGGATTTAGGCTGGAAACCCAAAATTGAAATGCAAAAAGGTATAAAAGAAACATATAACTGGTATAAAAAAATAGTATTAAATAAGGAATAAAATGAAGAAAGTATATGTTGGAATGAGTGCTGATTTAATCCACCCTGGTCATTTAAATATTATTAATGAAGCAAAGAAATATGGTGAAGTTATTGTCTGTGTATTGACAGATAAGGCAATTGCAAGTTATAAGAGGTTACCTTTCTTATCCTTCGAACAGAGAAAATTCATTGCATAAAATCGATAAACCTGCGAAACTAAATAAATCTAAAAACAAAAAACAATTCGTGTAATTCGCGTCCCAAAGGGATCCCTGTTGGGATAATTCGTAGTTAAAAAAATCTCTGTGCTCCGAAGGAGTCTCTTCGAGATAATTCGTAGTTAAAAAAGGAATTAGTAGTTTATGATTAAAAAAGCCCTCATCACCGGCATAACCGGCCCCCGATACGCTTTGCTACCCAAATACACTTCGTTACTGGGCAGGCGGGGCAGGCAAGACGGCTCCCGAAAATATATAGATTTAAAAAATCGATAGATCCGGTCGTAGATCCGGCAAAGACGGGCTTTTGACTGACTATAAAAATAATTAGTGAAATTAGCGTAATTCGTAGTTAAATCCGAACTTCTCCTTGAAAAAGTTTACCCCGTTGAATCTTTCTGCTATTCAACAGGGGGCCACATCGTCCACGGTATCATCCGCCGCAGAAACTGCTGGATGTAAATAGATTGCATAAACTTGGATGGAAGCATTCGATTCCACTATTAGAAGGTATTAAAAAGTCGTATGAATGGTTTATTAACAAATATCATGATTAAAATAACTTGATAAAATAATAGAAATCGCTAAAAAACCTCATATATAGTTAGTAAATTTATTTCAGCGATTATTTAAATTAAAATAAGGAATAATAAAAATGGGGAAAATGATAACAATTGAAATGCCCGATGACTTATATGGATCAATTCAGATGATTTCTAAGAAAAAAAACAGCCATGGATTAAATAAGTTCATTAATCGTATTCTCAAATCATTTGTTGATGAAGAAAAAAAGAGAATGGAAGACCCTATCTTTTTGCCAATATCTGAAAAAGGTAGTGGAACGCCGGATATTTCAGAAGAACATAACAAATATCTATATGGGATTTAAAAGATTGAGATATTTTGTCGATACCGGCGCGTTCTACGCAGGTAAGGATACTTCGGATCAGCATTACGATCAGGCAAATATATTCATGGAAAAAGTGCGGAAAAGTGCATATTCGGATTTGATAACATCAAATTTTATTATCGATGAAACGATTACGCTTATTCGTATGAAATTGGGACATAACGCAGCAGTTAAATTTGGCCGACAGATACGAGAAAGCAGTATAGTTAGTGTAATTAATGTGAATGAAAATATCGAAGATAAAGCCTGGAAGATTTTCGAGAAATATTCTGACAAAGATTTCAGTTTTACTGACTGCACCAGTTTTGCAATTGTGGAAATTGAAAAAATCAGAAATGTTTTTACATTTGATAAACATTTTGCTCAATATGGATTTGATATTGTGCCTTGATAATCCATCTACATTCATGGGATCAAATCAGCCCCGGACAAAAGAGAAATCGTCCACGAATGCCACGAACCTGCCCGATGCAGGCGGGTTACCACGAATGAAGAAATTATATAAATATTTATAGGATTCATTTGATACAGAGAAAATTCATTGCCTAAAATCGATAAACCTGCGAAACTAAATAAATCTAAAAACAAAAAACAATTCGTGTAATTCGCGTCCCAAAGGGATCCTCCCAGGGAGTCCTTCGTGACCTGTTGGGATAATTCGTAGTTAAAAAATCTCTGTGTAATTTGTAGTTAAAAGGTTTTAAATGAAAAAAGCCCTCAACACCGGTAGAATCGACCATCTGTTTAATGATCCGGAAATATATGGTAAAAGATTATTCCTGCATTACGGCGATCTGACAGATTCAAGCAGTCTGAACCGCATATTTGGAAAAAGTAAAAACTTATGAAACATTTATCCTTAGCGACTATACAGCAAGAGAAAGTAACCGCCCGCCCGGTGGCCGCCGGGCTAAGCCACAGAGAATTATAAAAAAATAATTAGCAGTTTTTCTGACATAATCCTAAATTGGATTGGTGATAATCAGAAATATTGAAAAAGCATAAATAAACGAGGTGATAAATGAAAGAGCAATACATAGCAATAGTTCGTAAAAGCAAACTTGAATATGTTGCAATATGTTTAGAACTAAATATCTCTGCACGAGGTGAAGATTTAGCAGATGTTGAAAAGAACCTGAGTAATGCAATTAAATTGTATCTTGAGGATATAAGAGAGCATCCTGAAACCATTTCATCGCCTATGTCAACAAATGAATTCATAGAATTCTTAAAAGACACTGAACCTGAATGGTATAAAGAGCCGGCAGAGGATATGCTGTTAAGACCGCTTGAAGTGCATGAGTTGCCATCGTATGCTTAAAATTCCATCTATGTCAAGCAAAAGGTTGACAAAGCTATTAGAAAAAGGCGGCGCTGTATTTGTAAGACAAGGAAAAACCGATCACGCGATATATTCAAAAACAATTAAAGGGAAAAGATATTCGGCTCCAGTCCAAATGGGTAAAAAAACATTGGATCCGGTATATTGTAAAAGAGTCATGCGTCAATTGAAATTCACAGATAAAGAAATTAAAAGTTTATTAAAACAATAGTTTGATTACTACTGCAGTTACGAGTTGACTTAATGTTGACGTTAAATAACTGCCACGATCTCAAAGACCGCCAAGAACAAATTATTTTCAGTGTTTATCGGTGTCTTCGGTGGTAAATAAACCTAAGTGTAATTCGGTGTACTCGGTGGTAAATAAAAAGACATTATGATTTATTACAAAGAATTATCAGATAAAGTCATTGGTTCTGCAATCGAAGTTCACAAAGAACTTGGTAATGGGTTCCTGGAAAAAGTATATGAAAATGCGTTGATGATTGAATTTAATCTAAATGGAAATAGCGTAAAAAACCAATATCAAATTCCTGTTTTATATAAGGGCAAAGTTGTCGGAGAGTATTTTGCTGATATTTTAGTTGAGGATAAAATTATTTTAGAATTGAAAGTAGCAAAATCAATAGAACCTATTCACGAAGCACAATTAATTCATTATTTAAAGGCGACAGGAATAAAGGTCGGCTATATACTTAATTTTGGATATCCCCACAAACTTCAATTTAAAAGAATTGTAGTATAATTAAATTAAAAGAAATATTAACCACTGAGGTCGCCGAGATCACCGAAAACATGAAAAACGATTTTATACTTACAAAAAATAATAAGAATACATTCGGTGTATTTAGGTGTCTTCGGTGGTAAATAAAAAAGGCTACATCGTCCATGGCATCCCCGATTTACATGTCCGGCGTAATGAAATGGAGACTGATCGGGGCCGCCGCAGCTCCTTCAATACCGGCAGAATCGACCATCTTTATAAAGATCAACAATAAAAGAACTTTGCGTTCCTTAGCGTCCTTAGCGAGAGGCATCATTTCTCGCAGAGTAGAGCTTAACCCATTAGATAGATCCGACATATTTTGAGCAAACTGAAAAGAAGAAAGAATATTTAACAGGGTGAATCCCGGTCATCGGGGCCAATATCGCGGTGCAAAAAAAATATATAAAAAATGTTGCCTGCCTAGCGTATCCCGACCGTTCGGGAGAAGCATGGGCGCTCTTTGCCTGCCCTGTAGCGAAGTGTACCAGGACGCCCTTCGCGAGATAAAGAAACAGAGGAATAAGAAATGGAAATGAACAAAGATTATATCATAAATTTCATTAGCACTCAAAAACCCGAACTGCAAAAAAGTTATGGTGTAAGACGTATCGGTTTATTTGGCAGTTATGCCAAGGGCTGTGCGAACCAGGATAGTGATATTGATATCGTAGTGGAAATCGACAAACCGGATTTGTTTATTATGATTGGTATAAAACAATTTTTAGAGGAGTCTCTTGGCGCACATATTGATATTGTCAGATTAAGAGATAAAATGAATCTTGCCCTCAGGAAAAGAATCGAACAGGATGCAATCTATGTATGATTCGGAGCTTGTAAAAGACATTCTGGAAAATCTACTCTGGGCGATAGATCAAATTGGCAAAAGGTTTGATAGGATTAAGAAAAGCGATGATTTTCTACAAGATGATACCGGTCTGGAGAAACTTGATAGTATCTGTATGCAATTAATCAACATCGGAGAAGCAATAAAACAGATAGATAAAATTACCAATTCTACGTTACTCAATAAATATCCTGAGATTGATTGGAAAAAAGTTCACCCTGTTAAATTGTTTCAATAATGAGTGAATTCTATTATACATACGTTTTATTGAGTAAAAATGACGGAAATTTCTATACCGGATATTCATCAGATTTGAAACAAAGATTTGAGGAACACCGCAAAGGGAAAGTAGATTCAACAAAAGAAAGAAGGCCATTAGAATTGATATATTATGAGGCGTGTTTAAGCCCCAAAGATGCTATTCACCGAGAAAAATATCTGAAGTCATTTCACGGAAAAATGTTTATAAGGAAAAGACTCAAATCTTATTTAACAGGGTAAAGGTATGAGAGATATCATTACCCATCATTATTTTGACATCGATGCTGAGACTGTCTTTACAGTTTGCGATAAGCATATCCCTGAAATGATGAATGTAATCAGGAAAATTCTCAGAGATCTCCCGAAAAAATAGTGAATCAGACAATGTCTACCTCAAACAGTTAGTGTTGGTTATATATTTCCTCGCCACGCCCGCCCAGAATTATCTCTCGCCCGCCTGACTTCGTCTTTCGGGCAGGCAGAGTCCGCAAAGCAGAAAGTTAGTAAGTAGGATGGTTTAAACTACTAATTTCGCAGATTAAGCGAATTAAGAAAAAT
>JAHJGX010000078.1 GCA_018824205.1 bacterium | reverse complement strand
CGCGGGTCGGACAGGTGAATCCGGCGTCCAGAGATATTCTATAAACCTTTTCGCCAAAAGTTTGACGTAGATATGTGCTGTAGCGATAATAACGATTTTCGATGGGAAATGGTAATGACGGCATTAGCGAAAACGGTTGTGAAAATAGTGTGGTATAAAAGCCAATTTATTTAGTGACGGCTTCAATCTGATCGGCAGCCTGTGATAATTGGATTTCTTTCTGTTCGCCGGAAGCCATATTTTTCAGCACAATTTTATCTTTCTGAATTTCATCTGTTCCAATGATAATGACCCATTTTGCCTGTTTTTTTCCGGCGTCACGCATCTGCGCTTTCAGGGAGCGCCGCATAAAATCCGTTTCCACCTGATATCCCCGGGAGCGTAAAAGCGATACCAGATTGAAGGCCACCTGGCGGGCATTGTCTCCGAGGACGGCGGTATAAATCAGGTTAGTTTCCTTTTGAGGAATGGCATTGATTTCATTCAGAATCATTAACAGACGCTCCATACCGGAAGCAACGCCAACGGCTGGTGTCGGAGGACCATCCAGATCTTCTGACAAGTGATCGTAACGACCGCCGCCGCACACGGCATCCTGCGAGCCCAGCAGTGAACTGGTTATTTCAAAGGTTGTGCGTGTGTAATAATCCAGCCCGCGCACCAGTTTATTATCGATTTCAAAAGGGATATAGGCGGCATTTAAGAGCGCCTGAACTTCCTCAAAATGCTTGACATCTTCGTTACTGAGGTGTTCCAGAATGGAAGGAGCATGTTGGTCCAGCAGGACTTGACAGTTATCGACTTTACAGTCAAAAAGCCGCAGGATATTTTTTTCAAAGCGTTGTTGACATGTTTCGCAAAAATCACCGTGGTGCTTTTCCAGCGCCGCGTGCAATATTTTCAGATAATGCCGCCGACTGTTCCGACTGCCGATGCTGTTAAGGCGGACCTTGAGATCATTGATACCGAGGTCGTGATAAATGGCATAAACGGTTTGAATGACTTCCGCGTCCGCTTCCGGATGTTCGGAGCCAATAATTTCAAAACCGAACTGGTTAAATTGACGGAAGCGTCCTTTTTGGGGGCGTTCCTGGCGGAAAAGAGAACCGATGTAATACAATTTCGTAACAGGATTAATTTGACCGAGATTGTTTTGGAGATAAGCCCTCATTACCGGAGCGGTTAGCTCCGGGCGGAGTGTCAAACTGGCATCGCCTTTATCATTAAAGGTGTACATCTCTTTTGAAACAACATCCGTATCGCTGCCGATTCCCCGTGCAAACAGTTCCGTGACCTCAAAAACAGGTGTCCTGATTTCCTGGTAGTTGTTACGCTCCAGATGATCCCGAATTTTATTTTCAATATACTGCCATTGATATATCTCATCCGGCAGAATGTCTTTGGTTCCTTTTAGTCGGCGATACACAGTAAATTCCTTGTACTTAGCAAATATTTTTACGGGGTTTGATCGTATCGAATCAGGATGTTAACAATTTCTTGAGCGGAAGTTGCCGCCAACAATTCTTTCCGGCATTCGGCAATATTCAGCATTCGAGAAAATTTGCTCAACAATTTCAGATGTTTACTGGGATATTTTCCCGGGGTCAGCAGCAGAACAAAGATATGAACAGGTTGTCCGTCGATTGCGTCAAAATTAATCCCGTTCTTTGATATTCCGAAAGAAACCAGAACGTCTTCAATATGTGCATACTTGCCGTGTGGCAGAGCAACACCTTTGCCAACCCCGGTCGTCATTAATTCTTCACGTCTGAAAACGGCCGCCCGGGCTTCTGCGGACTCAGCCAGTTTTCCGTTTTTTACCAGAATATCGACAAGCTGTGAAATAGCATCTTTTTTTGAATTCGCTTCCAGAGGAAACTGAACCAATTCCGGTGTTAGTATTTCTGATAATTCCATAACTCTTCTAATTTTATTGTCATTGACACGTTGGAAATTTACATGAATCAAACCGTTATGCCAATTATTAATCCCCAATATAACACATTTGATTCTGTATAATGGTCGATAGCAGGAGATTTATTTGGCTTTTAGCATAATGCGCATGACTGTTTTTTCGTTGGGCCTGCTCTCGGCAACGAGAAGTTTACCATGATGGTATTCGGTGATTATCCGCTTTGTCAGACTCAGCCCAAGTCCCCAACCGCGTTTTTTTGTGCTGAATCCCGGGCGGAAAATATTCTTTTTGTCCTTTGAGCGGATACCTTTGCCGTTATCAATGACATCAATTGCCAACCAATTGTCATTTTTTATCAATCCGAAGACAATCTGAATCTTTCCATTTGTCTGGGGAACCGCGTCGATGGCATTTTTTATCAAATTTTCAATGGCCCATCCAAACAGATCTTTAATTATTGTCACGTTGTAATCGTTTTCAGGCTGAAATTCGATGCTGACTCCCGGCCCCAGTTGAGGCAGTCGGCGATGATAATAATCGACGGCTTCCTGAATGGTTTTTTTAATGGATATCCGTTCGGCGGCGGGAGTTGAGCCGATTCGGTAGAACCGGTTTGTAATTTTTTCCAGGCGGTGAACATCCCTGGCCATTTCATTGACATTTTCATTATCGGGTAAATCACTGCGCAGGAGTTCAATCCATCCCAAAAGTGATGTCAGCGGCGTTCCCAGCTGATGAGCGGTCTCTTTGGCCATTCCAACCCAGATGGAACGTTTTTCGCTGCCCCGGATGACCTGGAACCCCATATATCCCAGAAAGATAAACAGCGCTACAACGGAGATTTCAATATAGGGAAGGGTAATCAGTTGCCGGATCAGTTTTGTATCACCATAATGGATGTAGCCCAAATTGTAATTTTTGTACTTTAAGGATATGGGTTCATTAGCGCTATCCATCTCGGCCATGATTTTTTCAAGCTTTGTAACTGCCTCGGGGCTGGTATCGGTGTCTTCAATGCCAACATTACGCCAGGCCGTCGGAGTCTTGTCAAGCTCAGCGGATATAATCATTGGGATCGAGGATTTACGAATGATCTCGTCAAAGATAAAACTAAAATCCTGATCGCTTTCCTCAATTGCCGCCCGGGCATAAACGCCGGCATAAAAACGAACCTGGTTATTCAGGTCTGCCCGCAGTTTATGGACGATCTGCTGAGAATACCACAGTAGCGATAAAATCATAACAATTGCCAAAAACAGCAGGATACGCTTTATCGTGTTTGTCTGTTTATAAATGGTCATTTTCATATTGATTATCTCCAAATAGACAGAGATTTATTTGACATGTTCAAACCGTTTTCTGATTTGCTTAATTTTTATATTCAAGCGTTCACGATTCCGGTAAACGACACTAATAATCAGCGTTAACCAGGTCAGGTACACGAATACGATCGACAGCCATTTGCTGCGATAATAACTTCGGGGAGCAAAGCGGAATGTAATTTTGTGGTCTCCCGGCGGGACGGTGATTCCTCTGAGAAGGTGATTTACCTGATAAATATGGGTTGGTTTTTTATCAATAAGGGCTTTCCATCCGACGGGATAATAGGCTTCCGATAAAACCAGAAATGAGGTGTCCCGACACAAGGCAGTCAAATCGATTTGGTTTGGTGTATAATTCGTAATTGATACGGTTGCGTCGGTATTAAAATTGTGTTTTTCCGGTGTTTCAGCTGTAATCGCCATTATTGATGGATCGAAATTCGGGTTATTGAGGTATTCGACAAGATCTTTTTCGTTTGATAATGTATTGACTGATGCAACAAAATAGGCTCTTGGCAAACTGTTATCATTGCGGTACAGAATAGTCCGTTTATCCTGGTTCACATCCAGGATGGCAAGGCCGGGGTATTGCAACTGAGCCGGTGACAGAATATATTTGCCATTGAGCATGTTAATAACGTTCCAGTTGACCGGTTCTTTCGGATTGTTTGTGTAGAGGTTGTTATCAATAATATCCTGAATCAGCTGGGGTTTGATGGCTGAATAACCACCAATAATTTGATGACGATAGGCAAGATCGTTGCTTTGAAACAGGTTGCCAAGTGCCAGAATTCGGTAATGATCTGTATCCTTTGACAATATTTGATCGGTTTTTGTAGTTTTAAAATACTGCTGTTCAATTCGGTCCGGGTTTACCAGTTTCGAATGCTTGATAAAGCGATAGCTGACCGATATCATATCCACAGAGATCAGTAAAATTACACCAATGACTAACAAGTCGCGGTTTATCTTTTTAAAATAAAATGCAGAGAAAATACCAATAAAAACGGCAATAATTATCAGCATCCGGGTTGTATCCTGAACCATCATTTCCATGCGGGCTGTTTTCAGCATATCCAGAACCTCGGGCTTTGAGGCATATTGAGCATCACCGGCTGAAGTATAGGATAATATTCCGGGATTCAGAATTGGAACCAAACCGACCAGGAAAAATACTCCGGAAATTATGAGAACAGACTTGTACTTTTTCAGGGTGAAGTCGTTAATCATGGCTTTTAATCCATACATACACAAAATGATCATGAGAAATTGAGTCAGTACTAAAATCATCATTGGAGCACGGAACTTACTGAAATAGGGCAGGTAATAGAAAAGCAGTTTGTATAACGGTGAAAAATGTCTTCCGAATGCGAGCAACAGGGAGAACGCCAGCAATATTGAAAGCGCAATAATAAATCCGTCTTTCCGATAAAACCATATTCCGGCAATTGCTAAAATTACGATGATAATACCCATATATTCGGAAGATTGAGTGAACGGCATCTCGCCCCAGTAGCCGGGAATCACCCGGTTTTTCAATTGGGTAAATTTGTTTCCTGTATAATATTCCTGAGATGTTCCCCCGAAAAATCGCGGTGAAATCAGGGCCATCAGTTCTTTTGGATGTACGGACCAGCGGGTGGCATATTCGAAACTGACGCCGCCGGACTGTTTTGGAGTATCACCATTTTCCGATAAATTTATCGCGTCGCCGCCACGGGTCGAGTATGGGGTATATTCATTGACGATGAAAAGAGGTTGGGCGACCACGAGAATTGAAATGATTAGTCCGACAAAAAACAGAGTGAGTGTTTTTAATAAATGAAGTGTCTTTTTTTCTTTTATCAATTTAATAATAGTCCGGATACCGATAGCTAAAAGTAAAAGTAAAGTATAGAAGATTATCTGATAATGCTGAGTGCGAATCTGCAGTGAAAACGCGAGAATGAAAACACACAGCGAGAAAATATCGACTCTTTTTAAATAGATTAGAAATCCGTATAATACAAGCGGCATGGCCATTATCGCCATTGTTTTAGCATCATGCCCAACCGTGATTAATGCTTGAAAATGGGGTAAAAACAGAAAAGTAACAGTGGCAGTTAAGGCAAAGTACCATGGGAAGCCAAGCCGCAGTACGATTAAAAATATTCCGATACCGGCGATAATAAACCACCCGATTTTCCAGTCCAAGATGGGGCCAAGGAACCGGATAAGTGTATCGAAATGGAACACTTTCGGTGAAAGCCGATAATAGGTCGGGATGCCACAGAAAATATTGGGATTCCATAAAGCAATATCGTTAGTATTTTTATTGTATTCCCGAATCTGATGAGTTTTTCCAATGGCGCCGATTTTATCTCCGCCCAGGGGCTCCAAACGGTCAATGACATAGGGTTTATAAAAAATAACGATTGTAACCGCTATTAATAAAGCACTGAACAACACTCCCTTTTTCAAACTGATTTTGTCAAGCAATGAGTTGTTATTTTGTTCCATATTCTCGCTATTGGGACTTTTTTTCTTACTTGTCATTTTTATCATCCTTAGATACAATTCATTGATAGGTAAAAAACACAAGAAACTGTTGAAATACTATTTAAGAATCAGAATGATGGATGTAAAAGATTGTTATATAGTTCTTTATATTCCATTCCGATAATTTTCTTGGTGAAACAGTTTACTACCTTATCTCTTGCGGTTTCTTTTATTTCAGTAATAGCTCCATTTTGTAGAACCCATAATAAACCCCGCGCATAATCTTTGATCGAATATGGTTCTGCTAGATACCCGTTTTTCTTATGATCGATCATATCAGGCATACCTCCGATATTAAATGCCACAACTGGCGTTCCACATGCCAGCGCCTCCAGAACTGTATTTGACAAATTTTCCTGTAATGCAGGAGAAGTGTATACATTTGTGGCATTGTAAATATTTACAATAGTATCAACCGCTTTAAGCCGTCCAAAAGAATTTGTTTTAAAAGGAATTTTGCTCTCCTCCTCCTTTTCAACCCTGCCGAGAATCAATATCTCGATGTTATCTCTTAGCTGCGGACTTTGATTATAAATAAAATTTAATGTCTCAATAAGAACGTGAAAACCTTTACGTTTGTCTTTTACCGTCATAGCGACAAACAATATATATAATTTATTTTCTGACAGACCAAGTTTTTTTCTTATGTTTTTTTGGTTTTCAGGTTTGAAGATACTTGTATCAATAGAATTTGGAATAACGTGAACAGACTTTGGCCCCAATAAGGAACTTTTTCGAGCTTCCGCGCCAAGCCAATTGCTACAAGTGACGATGGTCAGATTCGCCTCCTTATACAATTCTTTTTTAGATTTCCATATTTTATTTGAGGCATCTTCTGTTTGAGGATGTGACAATGCGGGACAATTACCACAAGATTCCAAATATCCCAAACAGAATCCATTGTAATGGCATCCCCCGGTAAATGCCCACATATCATGCAATGTCCAGACAATCGGTTTCTTTAATGCGAAGATATTTTTAATCGTTGATAGAGACAACAGCCCATTATTAATCCAGTGGAAGTTAATGATATCGGCTTTTCTTAATAGTTTATTTCGACTGATATTCACACCGATATTCCCAAAAGAGAATTTGCCTTGTGTTCTGTCGGAGAAAAGGTGCATTTGCACTGTATCTAAGTTGCTTCTAATATTTGTTAAAAGATTTCCAACAGGGGATTTGGCTATACTCGCGACCATCTTTGATGAGCCGAATTTCTTCTGTACAAGCATATTAGACGATATACCAACTTCGTTGAGAGACTCACTAATTCGAAAACATGCCTGGGCGGCACCTCCTTTAATATCAAAGTTGTTGATATGGATGATTTTCATTTGAAAAATCGTTTTATACTAGTGAGTTTGATGTACGGAATAAGTCGCCATGAAAACAGTTGGGATTTCAATTTTTTATATGAAAACCGTTGCATCTCAACAAGCAATTCATTGCTGTATAATTTTTCGGCCTGTTTGATAATTTTTAACGCAAAACCATGTTGATTTTTCAGTGATGCAATAAGCCAGGCTAAAAGATAATCTCGCAATGTAAAAATGGCATCATCATTAAACGAATTCATGTAGATAAGCTCTGCCCAACTGGGACTTTTTTTCAGAGAATGTCTTGCCAGTTTGCGGGTAAAATTCGATTTTAAAATTGAATTAAATTCATGGGTTGGAATTCGTTGGATTCCTTTTAAAATCATATCCGCAAGCCAGAAACATTTCTGCTCGTCCATATACGCCAGAACCTGGTGAATCTTATCTTCATTTTTGTATGCATCCATTAATCCCGGCTCAAACTCTGCGACAAGTATTTTTTTAATAATTGCATCACCAAGCACTTTAAACAATTTCAAATCGATGCCCTGAGAATCGGTTTTAAACCAATCAATCTGTTGTACATCAAGTTTGTCCAGAACTGTGCGTAAGTTCTCTGTTTTTATTCGTATTTTCCGCTCAACATCGAAAAATGATGCAAAAGACCATTCTCTTAGGCTCTCATGATCCGGTTCTAACAGACTTGAACAATGGGGTGATTTTGTCAGGTAAAAATCCGACTCGGTTTGTGATTTATTACTGACAATACAGTTAAAAACATGCAATTTGCGGTAGTTTGAAGATTCCGCATTTACATAATCAAAATCTCGTTCATCAGCATCAAAAGCGATACAGACGGAATACTTGGCCAGCATTTTCCAGCCAGGGTGGATTCTGCCAGATGCCCCGATATCCAGTAATACCGGCGGATTCTCTATCAGATCTTTTTGGTTCAGGACTTTTTCAAATAAATTCATAATTAGGGTTTCCTGAAAAAGTTATTATCAAGCACCAGCTACCATGATACCTTGATTATTGTATTTTAATTCCCAATCGAACCAAGTTTTCAACCAATTCCTGACCTTAATATAAAGAGAAAATAAAAACTTCCCAACCTGTTT
>JAHJGX010000077.1 GCA_018824205.1 bacterium | reverse complement strand
CTGATGACTCCTTGGGAGGCAGAATGGAGAAATCGCTATAGACCAATCACCCTGCCCCCAGGCGATCTCTCGATTCTCCCGAAAAATCGGGATCACTCGAGATGACAGTGTAAGGTTGTCATGGAGTTTTCCCCGACTTGTCGGGGACCACCCCCATTTGCCTGTCCGGCGTATCCGGCAGCTGCCGGAGGAGACGGATCATCCCGACTGTACCCCGCCGAAGGCGTGGGGAATGGAGGGATCGCTCCAGAAAAATCGCCCTTGCCTGCCCTGCGTAACGGAAGTGAAGACCGAAGTGAAGACGGAAGCGAAAATGGTAGCCGAAGGCGAAGCATTGAAGACGGATCATATCAGTAGTTACGTTAAAAATTAAGCATTCCTTCTGGCAACGCGGGACAGTAAAAAACTTGTATATATATCTACAGAATAGTTATATTCAAGATAAACTTGTAAACATATCTTCAAAATGTTAAAAACCGTCATTCCTGACAGATTGATTTACCGGACGCATTACCTGTCCGCGATAGAGCCATTTATTGATCAGCCGTTAGTAAAAGTTCTGGTTGGGCAGCGGCGGGTTGGTAAAAGCTATATGCTCTATCAGCTGATGAATGATATTGCTCGGAAGTACCCGGATGCTGCACAGATTTATCTGAATAAGGAAGACCTGGCATTTGATACTATAAAAAACGCCGGTGATCTCAATCGCTATATTCTCGATAATACACCGGAGCATAAAAAGACCTTTGTTTTTATTGATGAAATTCAGGACATTGACTTCTTCGAAAAAACATTAAGAAGTTTGGCGTTGCAAAAGAATTACGACCTCTATTGTACCGGTAGCAATGCCAAAATGCTGTCAGGTGAATTAGCAACTCTGCTCAGCGGTCGGTATATTGAATTTTATATCCATAGTCTGAGTTATTCGGAGTTTCTGGAATTCCACGATCTTGATGCAGATAGCGGTAGTCTGAAGAAATATCTCACGTTTGGCGGTCTTCCCCAGCTAAGCCGTTTGGGTGATGATGACGAAGTAAGGTGGGAATATCTGCGTAATATTGTCAATACGATTGTTTACAAAGACGTTGTAATGAGATATAATGTCCGCAATACACGCTTCCTGAATCGTTTAATTCGCTTTTTGGCAGATAATACGGGAAGCATTTTTTCGGCTAAAAGAATCAGTGATTTTTTAAAATCCCAAAAAATTAATATTTCCCACAACCAGGTGCAGATTTATACGGAGTATCTGTGCAATGCCTTTTTGACTTATCGTCTTGATAGACTCGATATTATCGGCCGCAAAATGTTTGAGATCGGTGAAAAATTTTACTTTACTGATACAGGTATTCGAAATTCAATTGTCGGATATAAGCCGGAAGATATCCATAAAATAATTGAAAATGCGGTGTGCAACCATCTGCAATTTTGCGGTTATAATGTGAAAACCGGCCAGGCTGGCAGTCTTGAAATCGACTTTGTAGCGGAGAAAAGGAATGAAAAAATGTACATTCAGGTTGCATGGCGCTTGGATACACTTGCCACTATTGAGCGCGAATTCGGAAACCTGAAAAGAATACCGGATAATTATCCCAAAATGGTTATCACTATGGATGAAAAGTTTGCCAATACATCGGATGGAATTCGGCATCTGCATTTGAGTGAATTTCTATTAAATGAATGGTGAGTATCAGAGTGAATAATCTTTCTAATAAAGTTATTGATTGAATCAAAGAGGGATGCTCAGCAGATTCACTCCTCGTGCCGGAGCCTTCCGGGAGACAATTCCGCCCGATATACAGGAACGTTTGCTCGACAATGCCTGGTGTTCGCACTGTTCTGGAATGACGACAATCACCGATTACAGTGGTACGATTGAGAATGGCGATCTGATTCTGGATGGTTTTTGTATCCTCTGCGGGAATGCGGTAACCCGATTGATTGAAAGCGAGGAATAGGTCCAATGTTCATCTCGGCCATCCATGTCATCCTGAGGAGTCCCGATAAATCGGGATCACTCGAGATGACAGCGTAGGGATGTCATGGAGTTTACCCCGACTTGTCGGGGTGAGGATCGCTTCAGACCAATCACCACCCTCATTATCATCCCTCCCTAACATGTCATCCTGAGGAGCGAGTTCCTCGAGCGACGTGAGGATCGCTTCCGACCAATCACCCTTGCCTAACCCGATCTCTCGACTTGCTTCGCTTCGCTCGAGATGACAGCGTGGGGTTGTCATCCCGACCTAACATGTCATCCTGAGGAGCGAGTTCCTCGAGCGACGTGAGGATCGCTTCCGACCAATCACCCTTGCCTAACCCGATCTCTCGACTTGCTTCGCTTCACTCGAGATGACAGCGTGGGGTTGTCATCCCGACCTAACATGTCATCCTGAGGAGCGAGTTCCTCGAGCGACGTGAGGATCGGGTCAGACCAATCACCCTGCCCCTAGATATTACAATTCCAATTCCCAGTCACTGGCTAAATCATTCCACTCCGGATTTACTGCTTTGATCAAATGAATCTTCTTCTCCCGACGCCACTTCTTCAACTGCTTTTCACGATTGAGAGCGGACCAAACATCTTCTGTAATCTCAAAATAAACCAACTGGTCTATGTTATATCGTTTTGTAAATCCATCAATCAGATGATTTTTATGTTGATATATCCGATGATTTAAGTTGCTGGTCATGCCGATATATAATCGATGATTTTGATTTGACAAGATGTAAACGTAATACTGTTTGTATTCAACCATTGCATAATTTAGTAATTCAAACTGTAATCTTCCATTGCTTTCCTACATTGAGCCTGTCCCGATAGCCCTCTTTTTGTCATCCCGACCGTCCCTTTTATGTCATCTCGACCGAACAAACCAGAGAAGGCTCTACCACCACCTGCATCCTTACCGTGAGTGGAGAGATCGCTTCAGACCAATAACCCCCATTTTTGTCATCCTGAGGAGCGACAAGCCTGTCCGGCGTAGCGAAGTGGAGACGGAAGCGTCGTGAGGATCGCTTCCGACCAATCACCCTTGCCTAGCCCGATCT
>JAHJGX010000076.1 GCA_018824205.1 bacterium | reverse complement strand
TAAGGTACAAGCAAATAATACATATGTATGGTCACTACATTCACACTTGCAAAACCCCAATTCAATAATAACAATATGTTACGAGTTTAGATATTAAAATATTAAACACTTTTTCCTGTTCTGTGTTAAACTTGGGTTAAGATTTCCCGGAAAACATCTCACACAAAACTGGCTACAACAAAGCAAACCGGCTACATAAGCGGTGAGGCAACCCTGTATTTGTCTTCGTCCTACCCTTCTGGAAATGTTATTATTTGTTGAGGTAACATAGATATCGTTAGCACTTAATAATTGACAAGGTCGAAATATATACCTATATTATGGTCGTAATATGGGTTATTTAGGAGGTAATATGAGAACAATAAATATTTCACAAGATATCATCCCGGTTGGCGAATTTAAAACCGGAATATCAAAATGGTTAAGAAGCATCAGGGATAAAAATCACCCCGTAGTAATAACACAAAATGGTAGACCTGCCGGTGTATTAATAACACCTGAGGAATATGATAAACTCGTTTATAATAAAATATTTACTGAATCTATAAATCGAGGAATTCAGGACATTAATGCCGGAAATATATTTCCAACTTCCGAATTAAAAGAGAAAATTCAGGAAGTCAGAAAAAGCACAATATGAAAATAATCTGGACACGCGAAGCCCTAGAAAATATTATCGAAATCGAGAATTATATATCAGAGGATAATCCATCTAAGGCGATAGAGTTTACAGACATACTCATAAATAAATGCGAATATCTCATTAAAAATCCTGATATGGGACGTATGGTTCCAGAGTTATCTGATCCAGGTATCAGAGAGTTAATCTATAAGAACTACAGAATTGTATATCGACATATTAATAAAGAGATTCAGATATTAACGATTTTTGAAGGACATCGTCTTTTACCTTTAGATTATTAAAAATCAGGTGCTAACCATTGCGAGTGCCTATCAGCGAAAGATGTTCGATGAATTTTAGGTTTAGGGTTTTCAGAGGATTTGAGAATAAGCAATTAAATTGTTATTTTCCATTCAGCGTAGCAGATCTGTTATTCGTTAAATGATAAAACGAGGGGAAAAATGGAAAAAGACTGGAAAATATACAGTAAAATGATTCTCGATCTAAGAGAGCGATACCTGAAAGAGAAAAATATAGAAATCAAGCAGATCTTAGAGGCTGATGGTAAAAGTGAAACAGACCGATTTTGGGATGCCAGAGATAAAATAGAGAAAGAAAGAAAAATTCTCATTGATTGTTTAGACGATTATTCAAGATCAAACATGGTGTTTCACATGTGTCTGATGTATAAATATGGAATGTTAAAGGAAGATGACCTGTTAAAATTTAGTGATGAAATACAAAGCCGAGTTAAAAACCGTGATTGGTAACGCATAGCCGCTCAGTAATTTAGATCAAAGCCCGACCGCAAACCGGGCTTTTTTATTGCTTGATAGCCAGTATAAATGAGCACTGATTTAACCACCGTCCAACCCACCGGATCAAAGATAGTTTTGTCGACGAGTGCCCTACGTTCTTTTAAGCCGTGGGTCGTCCCGATCGATCACTCACACAACATAGATCGTCTGGCTAACGCTGGGTATTTTAATTTTTATCAACGGGCGAACACATTTTAATCAGAGATGATTTTCTCTGAATTTAAACTAAAATGTCTATGCCTCTCACATGATGACGGAAACTCGAGTAAAAGGGTCGTCCCGATAAAAAATGTTGACCTCCTGAAAAATATTTCTTAACATTTATGCAAATGTGGTAATTCGGTCTAATCGGAAATAATTGGCTTATTTTATTGTTGTGCGTATTTCTCTTTGATTCTTTGATTGCCGGTTTTGTCGGATAAAAAGTATTCAGACACGACCTGATTAATAAAAAAAGCGCTGAAGGTAGTTATGTATGAAAAATCAAATAATATTCCAAAATCACAATTTCAGAACCTGACCGATTCCGGATCCTGGGAACTGGAAACAGCCGGCGGCGGAAAACATTATTTACGCTGGCGGGGCATTTGGGCCGGCAGCAACCGGAACTGGCGCGTTGCTCAGGTAACGACCGGGGGCCAGTTATACAGTATGCTGCATATCAAAGATGACAGTGCTGGCATTCGTCGGCGCATGCTGCAGGAATTCCAGACCAAACCGGAATTGCAGTTCGCCAGAGACAGGCTGACTCGGTTTCTCAAAGAAATGCGAGATGTCAAAAAAACCAACTTGCCTGAATGGTAGTCAGACCAGACAGTTCCTGCCCTGTCATTGTCCAACAGTACAATCTTCTTTGATAAATTAGTTTAAATTCTTCTGCCGCCATTCTTCCGCCAACCGACGAAAACGGGAATCTGCATATTCCTGAAACAATATTACCGATTCACAGAAATAATTCAACCCTTCCGTCCGGCTGTCACGGAATCTGTCCTTCGGACAACCTCCAAAACAGAAAGATAACCAAGAGCATTTTGTACATTTATTAGGGAGCTCAGCCTTGTGATTCCCAAACGACTGCTGAGCAGGTGAATTTAACAGATCAATCAACCGGTCTTCCATGATATTACCAAGTTTCCAGGCTGGTTCAACAAAAAAGTCACAACCGTAAACATCTCCATTGTACTCCACAATGACATAGGATCCACAACATTCCATCAGTGTGCAGTCCGGTGGCTGCATATCCACATATCGAAAAAACAGCGACTCAAAATGCCGGATAGACGTTGTTGGTTCACCCTTTTGGAAGTCCGCCAGCCAGCAATCAAAAAGCCGTATCAGAAACTCCCCGTATTCCTTAGGACCAACGGAAAACGATTCAACCCCACGGCCATCTTCGGAAGTCTCGACTATCGGAATAAATTGCAAATAACGAAAACCCACTGCTTTCAAATAATCATAAATCTCATCGAGGTAATGTACAGAATACGCATTGACCGTAGTCAACGCATTGACGGCTACCCCTTTTTCAAGCATACGGGTTGCTGCAGCAACGACTCTCTCCCAGCTGCCCTTGTTGCCCCGATCTTTGCGGTAATGGTCATGAATATATTGCGGCCCGTCGATGGACAGACCAACAAGAAAATTGTTTTTCCGTAAAAATGACGCCCACCGGTCATCGATCAGCAGGCCGTTTGTTTGAAGTGAATTTCCGATCATTTTACCAGCAGCAAACCGGCTCTGAAATTCAACCGCTTTCTGATAAAAATCCACTCCTATCAACGTCGGTTCGCCCCCCTGCCAGGCAACGGAAATCTGCCGGGTTCCCTGTTCCATTATCTGCCGCATCAGTTCCCGCAGAATATCTCCACTCATCCGGTGTTTGGGCTCTTCGGGAAACAGCTTTGTTTTGTCCAGGTAAAAACAGTAATCACAGGCCAGGTTGCAGTCGGGGCCAGCCGGCTTGATTAGAATATTGGACAGCGGTTTACTATTATTCAAACCAATTATTCAGTAAAATTTCCTTAAAACAGCGAGATCTCGGATTTTTCAATCTGCTTCGGAACCGGTTTCTCGACTTTGTATTTTTTCTGCAGATCATAAAGATCTTCTTTTAACTGTCTGATAAGGTTCTGATAATCCGGTGAATTGTAACAATTATCCATTTCCCGGGGATCTTCCTGCAGGTCGAAAAATTCCCATTCGTCAGTGTAACCGTAATAATGAACCAGTTTGTACCGATTGGTACGGATGCCGTAATGGGCATCGACCATATGCCAGGCCGGGTATTCATAATAATGATAATAGGCGGACTGTCGCCAGTTTTTCGATGTCCGGCCACGCAGAATTTTACGGAAGCTTTCACCCTGTATGTCCTCGGGAATAGCCACATTGGCAAAATCCAGAAACGTCGGTGCAAAATCCACATTCAAAACCATATCCTCATTCACCTGCCCCTTAGGAACGACTCCCGGATACCGGATGATCAATGGCATTCTAAGCGATTCTTCATACATGAAACGCTTGTCAAACCAACCATGATCACCCAAAAAAAAGCCCTGATCCGAAGTATAAACAACTATTGTATTTTCCTCAAGCCCGCTCGTTTTCAGGAAATCCAGAATGCGTCCGATATTGTCATCAATCGAAGCAATACAGGCCAGATAATTCCGCATATAGTGCTGATAGCGCCAACGGACCAGATCTTGCCCGCTCAGATTCTCCGGTGCCGTCAGCCCGCCGGTATCCATAGGGTGCATATGCCGCTCCAGGGTCATTTCCGCATTCTTAACGGCTTCCGTTTTTCCTGCGTAATTGTCAAACAGGGTCGGTGGTTCGGGAATCTCCCGGTCTTTGAATTGCTCCCAGTGTTTGGGGTCGGGCATCCAGGGCCGATGGGGCGCTTTGTGGTGACACATCAGCAAAAAGGGTTTTTCTGGGTTAGCAGCCTGCATAAACCGGATCGCCTCGTCGGTAATAATGTCAGTCACATACCCTTTTTCTTCAATTGTATCGGGCCAGCTGCCTTTTACCCGGAACAGCGGATCGAAATATTTTCCCTGATCGGGAACTACTTTATAATAATCAAAACCCGTCGGTTCACTTTTCAAATGCCATTTCCCGATCATCGCCGTCTGATAGCCTGCCGGTTTCAGCAATTTCGGGAGCGTCTGCTGGCTGCCGTCAAATTCCAGTTTGTTGTCCAGCATGCCATTCAGGTGATTGTACTTGCCGGTCAGGATGGATGCCCGGCTGGGAGCACAGATACCGTTGGTACAGAAACAGTTATCGAACCGCATCCCTTCGCTGGCAAGCCTGTCCAACTGGGGCGTTTGATTGACCTGACTGCCATAGCAACTGATAGCGTGGGCCGCATGATCGTCACTCATAATAAACAGGATATTCGGTTTCTTTTTCCCCGGCGCACAGGAGTAAATCCATGATGGCAACGATGCCGCCACAGCACCGGCGCCAAGGGTTTTAATAAAATCCCGTCGTGTTTTAATCTCCATAAATACCGCCTTCCTGACTGTCTGATGGTTTATTCATTGAAGAAAATATACGTGTTTTTACGGAAATCAGAAACCTGTTCTTGAAAAATAAATCATAAACATGTAAAATAAACTTTATGAAAACCAAACTCTATCGTGTTGTTAAATCCTATCAGTCTCCATACCCGGACTCAATCTTCTTCAAAAACGGTGAGCAGGTCACAATTGGTAAAGAATTCCATGATGACCCGGACTGGAAAGACTGGGTATGGTGTGAAAGCGATCATGGCGGCAAGGCCTGGACCCCCAAACAGTTTCTTGAGATTACCGAAAACCGGGGAATATTAAACCGGGATTACAATGCCCGGGAATTGGTCATTGAACCGGGTGAGATCATTACTGTTTCTGAAATTATGAACGGTTTTGGAATGTCCGAAAAATCCGATGGCTGCCGGGGCTGGGTTCCCCTGAATCACCTTGAAACGCTCAAACCGAAACACAAAAGATAACTAATGCGCTTATTAGGGCCAATTCTATTCGTTTTTTGTCTTGCAGCACAACCTGTGCGATGAAAAACCTCCTGCTCCATCCGACTATACTGAAATACCGGCAAAAATGTCCTGAAGGAGATGCAGTGCCTCCACAAACAGATTGTCAAGACAATTGCAGATACTTGGTTATTTTTTCAGAACTTATTATATTATAATCAGATTGGAGGTTTTCAATGGCAAAAGGAAAAGACAAAAGAAGCTCGGAAGATAAGAAAAAACCGCAAAAAAGCATTAAAGAAAAAAGAAAAGAAAAAAAAGATAAAAACGCTAAAAATGTGTAAATGATTCCAGGCAATTAGACTTTCCATGACCGGGATATTATGTAAAGGGAAAGAGGTTTTTTCTATTGCCTCATGTTATCAAATTCGACAATGTCAGTGACATCGAAAACAACACTTTTTCCAATCCCAGAATATCAATGATCATCACGGAACTGCGTGGCTGGTTATGTATTGCATGTACCAGTCACAAGCATGATTTCGGACAGAATAAAGTCCCCTCTCCGTTTTTAAACACCGACATCCGGCATATTGGAAATCGTATGCAATAATTCTGTTATGTGATTCTGTAATAGAATTCAATGGCAGACTTTCTTATATTTTGCATTGTTGAAGAATCCATTAAAATGATCAGTTGAAAATTATCCCTAACTAGGCACATATTATGAAAAAACCGGCAATTATCATCCCTTTTCTGTTTTTGTTTTTTCTGCTTGGTTGCGGAAGCAAAACAGATCAGACTGTCCATTCTCCGGACGGGAAAATCATAATCCAATTCAAACTGGTTTCCGGAGTTCCCTACTACACGTTTCACCATAATTCTACAGTAATTCTTAAAGATTCCCGACTCGGATTCCATTTTAAGGATGAACTGCCCCTGGATGGCAATTTTCAGATTATTAACACTCAATATCGCACTTTTGATGAAACCTGGACCCAGCCCTGGGGCGAAGTCAAAGACATTCGCAATCATTATAATGAAATGAAATTATGCCTTCAGGAAAAAACCAAACCCTTTCGGAAAATGAATCTGATCTTCCGGGTCTTTAATGACGGCATCGGCTTTCGCTATGAACTTCCTGAGCAGGAGAACCTGAACGCCTTTCAAATCACCGATGAATTGACAGAATTCAATTTCTCGGGCGATCATCGTTGCTGGTGGATCGGCGCATACCAGGGTAATCGTTATGAGTTTTTATTCAACGAGACAAAACTCAGTGAAATTGACACCGTACATACACCATTCACACTCGAAACCGATGATGGTCTGTATTTATCACTCCATGAGGCCAATCTTACGGATTATTCCAGTATGGCACTGGCCAGAGTTGAAGGAACAAAACTAACCTGCGATCTGTACCCCTGGTCCGACGGAACGAAAGTCAAGGCATCGACCCCGATGCAAACTCCCTGGCGGACTCTGCAAATTGCCGAATCTCCCGGTGACCTGATCACCTCTTACCTGATATTAAACCTCAACGAGCCGTGCAAAATTGACGATCCGGCATGGATCACACCGCAAAAATATGTGGGCATCTGGTGGGAAATGCATCTGGGGAAATCGACCTGGGGTTCCGGTGAAAAACACGGTGCGACCACGGAAAATGCTAAAAAATACATCTATTTTGCGGCCAATTACGGATTCGACGGAGTACTGGTGGAAGGCTGGAATGTTGATTGGGACGGCGACTGGATTCAAAACGGCAGTATTTTCAACTTTACCCAACCCCATCCCGATTATGATGTTGACGAGGTAACTCAATACGCTGCATCCAAAGGTGTCAAAATCATCGGACACCATGAGACTGGCGCCGATGTATTGAACTATGAACGCCAGATGGAAGATGCTTTCGCATTTTGTTTAAAACACGGTATAAATACAATTAAAACCGGCTACGTCGGTCATGGGCAGACCATCAAACGAATCGATGAAAACGGTGATATGCAAAAAGAATGGCATCACGGACAATACATGGTCCGGCATTACCGGAAAGTCATCGAAACTGCTGCCAAATACCACATCATGCTGGATGTCCACGAACCGATCAAAGACACCGGCATCCGGCGCACCTGGCCCAATATGATGACCCGGGAAGGCGCCCGGGGGATGGAGTATGACGCCTGGAGTCCCGACGGCGGCAACCCGCCGGATTATATGACCATTTTACCTTTTACCCGCCTGCTTAGCGGCCCCATGGATTTCACACCGGGCATTGTGGATCTGTTTTATGAAGAATGCCAACCCAACAACCGGATAAACGCCACCCTGGCAAAAATGCTGGCGTACTATGTGATCATTTACAGTCCACTGCACATGGCCGCTGATTTCCCGGAAAATTACGAAAAACAGATGGATGCGTTTCAATTCATCCGTGATGTTCCGGTGGACTGGGAAGAGACAAGAGTCCTGAATGCCGAAATCGGTGATTATCTCACTATTGTTCGCAAAGATAGAAATTCTGATGACTGGTATCTGGGCAGCGTCACCGATGAAAACAGTAGGACACTGGAAGTTAAACTGGATTTTCTGGATTCTAAAAAAAGATACTTCATGGAGAAATATGAAGATGACGCCAATGCCAACTGGCAAGAAAATCCGTTGGCGATCAGGATTCGTAAAAAAATACCTCTTTTTAATCGTGATAGTATGATCTTAAGGCTTGCTCCTGGCGGGGGAGTTGCTATCCGCTTTATACCAATGACAGAAGAAGATTGGGAGGAATATAATTATAATGGTCCTGTAAAAGAGTTTCATCATCCCGATCCCGGTAAACTTATCAATGAATATCTAAAACGCGACGCTGCCGGTGATTTCATGCGCAGTAATCCATGGTACGCTACAGCAAAGCTGCACCCAATAGGTTCTGGTTGGGATCAGGCCATGCTGATATCAGGATATAAAGTTGGCTCTGCTCTGATAGATTCCAGTCAGGCAGTCTGTGAAGTATCCTATGATCTAGTTGCCTGGATAACCCAAAATATACATGGACCGTACCTTGTCTTTGGATCTGAGAAAAAAATTGTACGTTTTGAACTGGAAAAAACTCCCTGGGGTTGGCGAATTGCGAAACCAAGCCAGCCTCCGCATATTCTGCCAAACGTAATTATGGATCGATTACCGGATGAAGATCAGGAAAAGCTGAAGGCCTATTTAAAACAGCAAAATCTGATGTATCTGCTGGATTAATTCCGTGAAATTTAATTTGGTGACAGTCCTAAAAGTCAGATAATGAAGTCATCCTGAGTGAAACCGAAGGATCTCTTTGACGATAAAGAGATATTTCGACTACGCTCAATATGACTGATTTGGGTGAAAATATTACTTTTGGGACAGCCACAATGTTTTCCGCGAAAATATTATGGATTCACAGGATCGTTATAGCCTACTATGATTCGTTTTTTTGTCTTCAGTGCTTCATGTTTTACATCAGCCGGTGTTTCTGAGCGTTTTAGAAGTGTTTCACAAGCTTCCAAAATATCTTTCCGGGTGTGACTGAAGGTGTACCAGCCTGCCGCTTCTATACCCACAACCCGCAGCTGAGCATCTTCACTTTCGTCCAGCATTACCGATAACAATACCGGCAGGGCTTCCTGAAACTGGTAATTCCGCAGCATGCGGGCTGAACCGATCCGGGTTTTCAGTTTTAAGGTATCCGTTGTCAATTCGGGAATCACCTCTTCCCGTAACCGGGCAGTCGAGCGTTGAAAGGATTGCTCCATTCTGGTCAGGAGTTCACTATTGGCGGTCAGCTCCGGTAGTTGTTGTATGGCTTTTTCAAAGTAAGGGTAGACTTTATCGGGTGCAATTTTTTCAATTGCCGACTTCGCCGTATAAGTAACCCGGTTTGAGGGATCGAAAATAACGGCATCTACCAGTACGGGCAAATAATCTTCCCGGCCAACGACTCCCATCCACTGGACTGAAAAACGCCGGATCAGTTCATAGGGGTCATTGACGGAACTGAACAGTATTTCTTCAAATTGAACCGACCGGGTAGCCGCCAGCTCTTTAAGAACGGCTAAACGTACCAGAAACGACGGATCGGTTTTATACATATTAAGCATTAGCTCTTCTATGCCGGTTTGTTGTAACCCGGCAGTTTTATTAATTGCCAATGCCCGGATTGAGACATCTTCACTTTTGAGCATTTTTTGCCAAAAACGCAGATTGTCGCGTTTACCCTGAAGAATCAGGCTCCAGTCTTTTTGGGCCGGATTATTAAATCGAAATGTGGGGTCGCCAATGATATGGTTTTCCAGATAATTACGGTCCTGGTGCCACTGCCCGATTCGGACATTGTAATTAAGCAACCCCAGACCTTCATCGGCCCATAAATCCTGTTTGACATTCACCGAATTAGCGATTCCGGCGATGACACTTCCACGCCCGAACACATATTCACCGGCAATATACCGATCTTTTTGAAATGAACCGTTGAAGCATTCATCAAATATGATCAGTTCCGCACCGGGCTTAAAAAGCGACACATCACTGATGTCCATATCCAGATTGGCGGAATAAATGGAATCGGCAACGATCACCGAATCATCGAAGACACCCTCAAACCAGGCTTCGGGTAATCCGTAATTTTCCATATAATAAGTCTTAGCATCCTCAACTGATTGCTTTCTGCGCTGGGCCTGCCGGAGTTTGCTCCGCACAAACATCTTGATCGCATCGACATTCTGGTCAATACTCGACGCCTCCGGATATCCAGAAAAATATTGAGCCTCCACGCCGCCGTGGGCATGGAATATCACCATATCCAGTTCCGGTTTATGAAGTTCATTGATTATCCTGGTTTTCATATCGTCTGCCATGGAGTGTTCCAGCGACGTAAATGTCCCGCCGGGGACGAACAGTTGCGGAAACTGTTCCCGCAACGTAAGCGCCTCAGCTTCCCAGGAACTGAGGGATTCGGAATTATAACCATGACCGGAATATCTCATCAGATTGTCCATCATATTCACTTGCTGTTTCTGATCTGCAACACGGTTGAGATATTTTCCCAGCCGGACATATTTCTCTTCACCGGTGAATGGCGGACGAATCCGGGCCGAGTAAATCTCCCGTTCGATTTTCTGGGGCGATTCAGCGGTCAGGGAATAGTAATACAGCAGGGTATTGCTCGTATCCTGCTCCAGAAACTTGAATTCCAGGTCAAAATCATCATAGAACCGATCGGACGGAATCGATGACCGTTTGAAGAGAAAGCGCTCCTGGTCCATTTTGAATGCCGACGCCATATGCTGAGCATCACGAATCATGGGAATCGGAACATCGCCGATAAACACAACCCCTTCCAGTTTCGGATCAAGGTTTTTCAAATCAATAATTTTACCACGGAGTTCATCAGGATTAATTGCGCCAATTATCATGATGTATGTTGATAATCCATCTGCTTCGATAGCATCCCGGTAAGTCAATACTGCTTTTTCCGCTTTGGAATAACTGATTTCGTCAATAATAATCGCAAAAGAGGATTTCATCGTCCGGATTGGATTAATTATTTCAGGTTGGGCCTGTATTAGAGTTACTGCAGTAAGTAATAGCAGTATATATCGCTTCATTTTCATTGTTTCTCCATTATTTCGTAAATCTGACCAAGTCTTCGACAATAAAATTCAGTTGTAATTGATCCCGAAAGGTATAATTAAAAAATTGTGAATTTCCGGGTATTAACCGCAGGTATTCCAATTCAACGGAATACCGTCGTTTCTGACCAAAGGATAACGCTTCCGCAAACCGAAACGCCGTATAATCCAATCCGTAATACAATTCATCGATTGCGGTCACTGATCGATAATAAAAT
The DNA here is from genome assembly GCA_018824205.1 of bacterium. Taxonomy (GTDB): domain Bacteria; phylum Fidelibacterota; class UBA2242; order UBA2242; family UBA2242; genus B118-G9. The sequence goes on along the minus strand of JAHJGX010000076.1, from coordinate 13,294 downwards.
CCAACATTGTTCGGGATAAACACTTCGGCTTCTCCGGCAGTATAAACATCCAGTCCTAAACCGAGTTTAAAATCAATGTAGCCCCGATCCGGTGTATCGATCAGCAAATAGTATTTCCAAAGTGTACCAGGAAAATAATCAAGAATACCGTTGAATGTATCCTCCCGTTTCAGCATTTGTGAGGTCATCCCGACCGAAGGTGACAAAAGCCATCCGGACCCTGATCCAAGGTTTACGATGACGCCGCCATTTAGGCGCCGTTCGGTTTCGTTGTATATTTCCAGCTGCAGATCGGGATGCATCGCGGTTTGAAACCGCTGCAAACCGCCGGAATACAGAATAATATCTGTTTTACGGGTTGGCGATATTGTCAATTCTACTGCATAGCTGGCGTATTCATCTTCCCAACTACCCTGTTCGATGGGATAAGCACCACCATCCACATTGTCAGCAACAGAGCTTCCGTAGTTTGCCGCAAAATCAATTTTACTGACAATGAAATTGCGAACTGTTCCGTCGATTGACAAGGCCAATCCGTCGATCGAAAAAAGTCGTTCCTCACTGGTTTGTCCACGGAAAATCAAGGGAGTATCCAGGCCTCTGAGTTTATAGAAAATCGGGGTTTTTTCCTGGTCCAGGCTGTATTTTGAGGTTTTCAATGATTCCTGGATGTTATAATATTTCAGCATAAATCCAAGACGTGAATCAGTGGAAGATACAGCACCAATACCGGTGTTGATAAACATGTCCCGGTGATTGCCTTTGGGTCTTGGAAAGATATCCTGATATTCCTCATCAACATTATAAAAGGCCGAAATTCCCCCATACACCCGATCACGAATAAATTCCCAGGAGATATCCACATTCCACATTAATCCGTTCAATTCCCAATCGCCCGTGGAACTGTCGGCAAAAACAAAAAGCAGTCCACTGTATGGTTGGCGGTTATGAGACCACATTTTATCAGCAGCATTTTGAAACCGGTAGCTGAAACTGCCGTAAAACAGGCTTCTTTCACCAAGTCGTTGAGAGCCCGATGCCGTCCAGTAACTGTCATTGATCTGTCCCGGATCCAGGATTCGGCGAAAATCACCATTGGTGGAGCCGGACTGCAATGAATAGCGCACCGTGGAAGTTGAATCATCCCGGACGTTCCAGCAGGGATTGCTTGTCGATTGCCGGACAACAGATTGCAGTTGAATACCGCTGTGGAAGTACAACGGATCAAAAAGCTTATGAGCAGGTTCGGCAAATCCGGTTATGATCAATAAATTGAGCAGCCCCATAATAAAGGCGGTCTTAAAATTAAACTTGCCGGTTCCGATCTTCATCATGTTATTCATCGAACAGATACCCCGGAGTCGGATGATCCAGTACCTGGAAATCGATACTGCTGTTATTATTATCCATTAAAATGACCCGGTTTCCATCATAGGTATCAATTTTCCGATGGACGGATTTATTTTTATAGGCTTCAAAACCACCGGTCAGCCCGGCATCGATGGAAGCATCCAGCCGCTTATATTCCACCTCCGCTAAATTAGCCCGGTAATCAATTCCATCAATAACCGCACTCTTGGGAAATAATATTAAATCAAACTGACTATAACCATAGGCATAAGGGTCCTTGACTTTCAGTAAGACAACCGCACTATTAAATACTGAATAAAGAACATCAACCCCGTATTTATGATGTATTTTTATCATATTTTCCACATTCGGTTGATCAATATCCCCGCCACCAACATAGTACTCAAAATCAGCCCCCGACAAGTCCACACTACTCGGAACGGCGACGGTATGATCAATCGCATCCTGGGCCAATACGACAAATTCACCGGGATACAACGGATAATCTTTTCCTGTCCCGGGAAACATGTTAGCGTGGACCGCATAGATATAGTCTTCATCGGCGTGACCAAAATCCTGATCGGCAACGATGATACTATCAAGATATATGATTTCATCGGAGTTATTGTATATTTCCGTAAACTGATCATGAAAATATTGGGGAATATTGTAGGGCGGTTGAGGTGGTGAGCCATTATAATATAACTCACTGATCACCATCTGGCTTGCAACTGCGGGTTGCACATATATCGTTACATTTTGGTCTTCCCCGGAAACTTCAATATTGACCAATGATCCGTTCATTGACACTTTCGTAAAATTACTGACCATACGCTTTGTTACAGAGAGATTGTAATTATCGGGTAAAATCTGGAAAAAACCGGCCGTTCCGGTGGAGTCGGAAAGTGTGTCATAATTGGTATAATAGGAGACTGAATTCAGATAAACGGTCGCATTGTCAACCAACTCCGTACCGTAATTTTCCATACTTAAACCTGTCGTATCTTTAACGGTCACCGTCAGGTTCAGGCGCATCGATGACGGTGGACTGACCGTCTCTTCACAACGAAACAGACCTAATCCGCAAATCAAGAAAATTAGAATGAACAATTTGCTTAATATCTTATTTACCATGACGTCCACCAAAAAGTTGATCCACCTTCCCACTGAATTCCACTCCAAAGTACAAATCGGGGTTCAGCATTATGTAATCTGTTGAACTGCCGGAAACCCGCCGACGCCGATACAGTGGATGATAGTTGAAAATATTATTCACATAGAATGACACTTCGGTTCCCCGTAACAGAGCCTTGCTGACCCGCAGATTAAAGAGCCAGATATTTTTCTGATTTTCTACATTATACTGGTAATCTTTAACAGGACGGCAGTAACTTATATAAGCATCGTTGGTTAGGTAGTCGTCACTATTCCGGTCCTCCTCAGAAATCATGATTTTCGCACCAGCAGCCGTCAGATATCCAACAGCCAGTGAATCATCCAGACCGACATACCAATCCCGATCAAATACAACCTGCTGGGCTTCAAGTGTAACCCACGCTCCAAGGTCTTTAATTTTAAACTCCATCCGATAATTAATCAACAGGTTATCAGTGCGCAGGTTGACGACATTCCAGAAGGGTAAAATATATTTCTGAAGGTTATTGTCAAACCGGTAGACCGAAGCGAAATCATAATACTGTTTGTCGCTTTTGGTAAAATTGTAGGCCGCTTCCACTCTCAGCCGAATATCCAGCGGTGAAAACGGTGCGGTCTGTACCGATAATTCCACACCCCGGCTGTCACTGGTCTGGGAATTGCTGTACTTATTATATGTCGTGTATAACGAATCGTACATCACTCTTTCGGCGGTATCCGGCCAGTTGGGATAGTCATACTTGTATTGAAAGATCGTCTGAACGTCGGTTGAAGCGAATCCATTATAGAAGGAATTGATATAGCCGGTCAATGTGAATCCCAGATCACCGACTTTCAGATCCCAACTGCTTTCCCGTTTGATCTGCTGCGAGCCTTTCAGGTTTGGATTGGATCGATCATAGATATACGTCGAAACTACTACCTGATTGGAATCCGCAGTGTAAAAGCGGTTAATATCGTCGATATCCATATAAATATCATTGGGGTAAAGCATACTCAAAGACGGGGCTTTTGACGTTGTGCCGTAGCCGGTCCGCCACTGTAAGTTTTCCCCGAACTTCAGGATCAGATTAAAACGGGGATTTACAAACAGACCATGATTATCCGGCAAGAAACCATCCCCGGAACCATACTGCTCAATCCGGGCGCCGATATTGATCTGATACTCGAGACCCAGGCAACCGCTGATCTGATCTTCAAGATAAAAACTGCCGATTTTCAGTTCCGGAATATCATCATAGGAACGCGGCCGGTCACGAAACAGGGAACTAATACTGGGTGGCGTCATTGGATCAAAACTGCGCCCCGGCCCATTGTTGCCCTCCAGGCGGTAGCTGATACCGCCAACGATTTTATGACCCTGATTGAACAGAGATATCTGGTCATTATACTCAAGATTTGCATAATGATTATAGGCGCGGCCCTTGACCCACAGTTCATAAATATAATGCTGCACATAGAACCCTTCCTGGGTACCTTCGGTCAGACGATCGGAAATATAGGTATTATCGGCGGCAATTAATTTTTTTATATACGAATTCTGGTTATTGACATTATAAGAATAATTCAGATCCAGACGCTGATGGCTTGACAGAATAAACTGACTATTATGATTATAGCGGATGATATAGTCACGATTATAGATTTCAGTTAAATACAAATCGCCGTTCCGCAATCCCTGCTCGTCAAATGTGCGGGTATAGTACAGCCGGTTTTTCATCAGGTATAGATTTTTAAACAGGTAGACATCGTGGGATAACTGGCCGGACAAGCGGGTATAGTCATAGTCTTCGATGCGAATATCACGAACACTGTTGGCCCAGTTCAGATTATAGGTCAGATACTGTTCAAACAATTTAAAACCGCCACCCACATTGAGTTCTTTGTTCTGAAGATTGTACTTGTATTTGAACCGGTGGTCGATACGTCCTGCTTTTGTTTTGACCTTTATAATTCCAGAGGTCAGGTCTCCGTATTTTGCCGATGGAATTCCCCGAATTACTTCCACTTCTTCAATATTATCCGCCGGTATCTGCCGCAAATCCACACCGGAGCTCTCTGTGGTTCGTGATATGGTTCCCGTGTTGACTTTGGTGTCGAGCTGCATATTGGCGTTGTTAGACATCGGAATATTATCAATCACCACCTGGGTTCCGAACATCGCATTCCGGTCAGCATCGGTCTCGGTGGAACTGTTTCGGATAGAGACCTGTTTTTTCTCCTGCAGTCCGGGATTTTCAAAGCGCTGGCCGGGAACCAGCTTCATCACATCGCTGAGGCTGCTGGCCTGTAAATGCTCAATTTCACCGGACAGGATTTTTGTTTTTGTCTCTGCCGATGAGGGCATGAGCTTATTATCAGCTATCACAACAATACCGCCAATTTCAAAGTATTCAATTGCCAGCTTATAATTCCGCTGCAGTTTTTCGCCCGGTTTAACCCGGATTGTGTCGCTGACAGTCTGATAACCGATAAAGGTAATTTCCACCCTATAGTTACCCGGTCTGATATCAATTGAAAAGGACCCGTCCACAGTCGTCGCTGCGCCAATGTATAACTCCTTGATCAGTACATTGGCGCCCATCAGCGCCGCACCGCTTTCATCCCGGACAAAGCCCTTGAAAGCGGATTTTGGTACAGCGTTCAGCGTCAGAGTCCCGAAGAGGAAAAGAACCAGTATTATATGAAATGCCTGTTTCACGGTCTAAAAAACCTCTTATAAAATAAACAGTTATAATTCTGCATTATAGATCCGCGGTTCACCGGAAAATACCAGCACATTGTCACGCTCAACAACATCACCATTGGACTGAAATACTTTCAGCTGCGGGGTTGTCAGCTTCCCGGCAACTTGTTCCACAGTGACCTGGTTCGGATCGAAATAGAGCCTCAACACCGGCCGATCGGTGAACAGGGTCTGCAGCCTTACGATGCCGTCATATTCGGAAACATGGCTGGCAAAATAGCGCAGTTCCCGCCGGACAACGCTGTTCTCTGCATCGGGAAAATCAATTTCCAGGACTTTTAGATCGGCAAGACTGTAGGTTTTATAATTATTGAATACCTGATTAAAAGCGGCAAAGAAATCCTTCCTGAAACTAAGGTAATCGGTTTCACCCACCAATTCGCCTTTGCCTTCACAACTGAAATCAACTTCTACCGTCACTTCTTCGCCTTTAATAGTACGGGTATAGGATTCCTGTTCGATGATGTCAATAATTTCCGCGGGTTCGACCTGGCCTTTGACAACGTACACTTTTGCCAATACCGGTTCACCGAAGTTGGTTTCCAGCCCGACGATATTCGAATTTTTCATCAGCATTCGTACAAGATCAAAATTATCATAGACATCCCACAATCCATTCACCGGTATCTGATATATGACAAGCCGCTCCGGTTGAGAACCCTCATGCGTCTGCAGGACATATTTACTGGGTGTAAAAATGGCTTTTTTCAGCTCGGTTTCCGTTAACACGTCAGCATCATACAGAATATCAACGCGACGATCTTTCGCCCAGGCATCGAGCCCGACAACACCGCTAACCCGCTTCATTTTCAAGAACAGGGATTTGGCGCTGCCGTAACATTTGACAGAACGCAAATCTTTCATTTCCAGTGTTTGTACATTCGGCAGAGTTTCGTAATCGTCCCAGCGCTCGGATAATGTTTTAAACGAGAAGTTACCGGCCAGAATAATGCCGATCAGAATAAGCCCGCCCAGAATTACCGCTGGCAACCAGGGTTTACGGCCATTGCTCAGTGAGATACTGCCATCGACTTTACACTCCTTTACACAATCCATACAGAGTGTGCAGTCAGGATGGGTTACTGTTTCATACTCACACACATCAATGCCCTGCGGACAGGCATTGTCACACAGACTACAGGCCGTACAATTTTCCTGATTAACAGTCACCCGCAACAGCGGAATTGAATAAAATTTGTACCGGAATATCTCCGTTACCGCGCCGGAAACACAGAGCGCCAGAATCAACCACAGGATATACAGGTCCCAGCCGATCAGGCGAATGAAGATATAGATCAGAATGATCGGGGCAGATATGAAAATATTAGTAAAAATGTTACTCAATGCCGACAACGGGCAGATATATTTACACCAGAAAAAGCGGATGAATACCGAACCGACAAGCACCGTCAGAATCGTCAGTATACCGGTCCATAAAACCGTATCGGCGCCAAAGCCGGTGACACTGGCGTAATAGGGATCAAATTTCTTACACCACAACTCACTAGCGGTTACCGTAAAATATGCTGCAAAAAACAGTAATACGTATTTGCCTAATCGTAAAATCCGGTCCGGCAGCCCTTTTAGTATGATGGATATTTTGAACCGGGTGAATAGCTTGTTCAGCCATTCGGTGACAGTTCCAATCGGGCATAGATACCCGCAGAACAATTTGCCAAACAGAATTACACCGACAATCAGCATAATGCCCATAAACAGCTGATTTTCACTCATGGCACACGACATTGTACCCATCCAGAGTTTACTGCCCAGGGACAGGATTCCCCCAAACGGACAGTAGGCTTCAAAATCCGCTGTGAACGCCTTGTTTACAGTTCCGATAACCAGCAGCGAAAGGATCAAAATCAGTAGTGCTGCCTGAATTACTAATTTGGTTTTGTTGTGCAAAAAGTTAGCCTTCATAGCTCTCTCCAATGTCTAGTGTGTCACGGCCCCTGTGGCACTTTTTATTTCTAATTTAAGGAAAAAAACAGTCTCATTTGAAGGAATGTTAAGAAGGCTGCCCGAAGACAGCCTTCTTAAAAGTACTGTCACATACCCAGTACTATTTCAACAACAGCATTTTTTTCTGCTGTACAAAATCACCGGCTGTCAACTGATAGATATAAACACTGGCAGACAGACCCTGACCGGCATCATTCAGTGCGTTCCATTCATATACATGAAATCCCGCATTCAGGTCATTCGATACCAGTGTGCGTACTTTCTGACCTAGAATGTTGTAAATATCCAACTTTACGTTCCCCATCATCGGCATTTCAAAGGATATCTGAGTCGTCGGGTTGAAGGGGTTCGGAAAGTTCTGATGCAGTGCGAAACGAGTCGGCAATGCACTCAGATCGCCATCAATCGCAACGCCCGGACATCCGTATTCCGGGAACGGCAGGCGTTCATCGGTATTCTGCGAACCAAAACAATCGGCTTCCGGATAGTAGGTCGCCGCAGCATCATCGATCGTCATCGTACGGTTCTCAGCAAATCCGGCTTCATTGTCCAGGCTGTTGATACCATACTTATAGGTCTGGGATTTGGCCTGACCGCCTGTAAACGTATAACCAACCGTGTAGATGCCATCACCGGCAACTGCATCACCATTCAGACCGTCATCGGTCATCAGATAAGCAGCCGGATTGCTGCCCCAATCCCACCAGCTGCCCAGAAGACCGTTTACATAAACAGCCGCGATCTCATCAACCGAAGAAATCGTATCCGCATCGGTCTGGGAATCGATCAGGACTTCACCGGCGGTCAGCGCTAATACTGCTGATTCTATGTTGACCTGAAAGTAAACCGTCACATCCTGCTGAACCACATCGTCCCAGCCAACATTGGCATAGAAAACCGTATCGGTCGGTACTTCATAGTACCCGTCACTGTCAATATCAAGATAACTGTGACCTGTCGGAATCGTCACTGAACGGTTCGGGCTGCTTTCCCACATATCCGATCCGTCCGCCTTGTGAATCACATATTTGAATTCCTGTGCCGCATCAAGAGGCAGATAATCAAAGGTCCAGTGATTGGTATAAATACCGGGATCCATGGAACTTTCGGTCAGAACATAGTCGTTGCCGCCCCAGCCGTTGACAAAACCACCACGAACGATGGCAATGTCGCCACCGGTAGGATTAAAATTGCCGTTCAACAACTGAATGTTCATATCGGCATAAAAGAAAACGTCGGCATTAATAATCGCATTGGGATCTAAATCGCTGTACCAGACAAGCGGAATTACGTTGGCCCCTTCTACAACTGTATAAGTACGGTTGGCGGAGATGTTCTCTGAGGTATCCCAGTTGCCGTTGATCCGGAACTTGTATTCGATGGCGCCGGGAGCAATTTCAAATACACCAACATAGATGGAATCACCATCCTCGTCAGTCAGCCTGTCGTCAGCGCCCCAGCCATTAAATGAACCGGCTACATCCAGATAGTCCGTACCGAGAACAAAGTTGCCATACTCAATCTGGGCGCTCATGTCAACCTGAAACGTTACCATCGGGTTAAATTCACGTTTCAGAATAGTGCCGCCCTGTCCAACGGCCCACAGGTTTGTGCCGTCGTATCTGACTTTCTGCAGTGTTTCCTCTGTACCGGCAGGATCGGCTGTCCAGGTCAAGCCGGCGTCTTCTGAACGATATATTTTCCCGTGATTGCCAACAACAAATACCAGGTTATCGTCCACAAATTCTACATCATACAGATCGTCGCCGTCAGGATCCGTGAATACTGCAACCAGAGTATCCCAATCAGCTTCGGTTGTCCGGTATAAAAGACCACTGGAAGCTGGCACGAGACCGATGCCGTTACGGAATTCGACCGCCCGCATGGTCATTGAACCGTAATCTTTCGCCATAGTAAATGCGGTCCCATCAGTGGAATTATATATCTGCCCGCTGCCTGCCGTTGCAATTATTTTGTCAGCGGCTATCTGCCATAAGTCATAAATAGTCTGAGTGCCTGCGGTTGCATCAGCCCACGTTGCTCCACCATCAACTGATTTCATAATATGGCCCTTGGAACCACCGGCATAAACGGTGTTGGCGTCTACATATTGGATCATATTGATATGTAAGTTTGAGCCCTGATACATTGCGTTATCGATTAAAGTCCAGTTGGCACCGCCGTCTGTGGTTTTTCCTAAATCGCCGGAACTACCGCCAATTAAACCGTTGTTCGCATCGATAAATTCGCATTCATACAGGCTTGCATCAAAGCCGGTAGCAAAATTGTTGGGATAATCCCAGGTGATGCCGCCGTCATTACTGACCGTCATTTCGCCACCGGAAGTAGAGGTCAGGACGATTTTGTCATCACTGGGGAACGCCAGGCCCCAGAAACTAACCGCCGGCCAATCAAACAGCGAAGTATAGTTTGCGCCGCCGTCGGTCGTCTTAAACCACTGGCTGCCGGCAAGAAAAACATAGCCGTTGTTGGCGTCTACAAAATGCATGAACGACATTGATTGACCACTGCCGGTAGAAATTACATCCCAATTAGCGCCGCCATCAGTTGTCTTCATTACATGACCCGCTGTTCCGCCGCCGACAAATATTGTATTGGCGTCAATCATTGATATACTATTACTAAGTACAAGGCTATAATTAATATCGTTCCCGGCAAGCGTATAAGTTTCGCCCCCGTCATTGGAAATAAAAACACAGTAGTGATATCCGGTAATCACCACTTTTGAACCGATCATAGCCACATCATAGATACGTGTACTTGATGTTCCAATCGGAAACAGGCCACCGACAGCTACAAAAGTCCAGTTGACGCCGCCATCATGGGTGTACCAGGTATAGCCACCGTTACCATCAGCAAGCACGACCCCGTTATTCTCATCGGTAAAATCGATGCCGCCGTCGAGGTCTTCTCCTAAAAATGTAGCGGAATCACCCAGCGCCGCGTAAGTCCCGCCGCCGTTTGATGTTTTCAATACTGTCCAGTCATTACCGGCAAAATAAACAACATCGGCTGAAAGAATATCCATGCGCTTTAAAGCCGACTTGTAATTGGCAGTATCGGCAATCATACTCCAGTTCAAACCGCCGTCGGTGGTTTTGAAAATATAGCCCTTTTCGCCGCAGGCATAGCCCACATTGGCGTCAAAGAATTTAATATCCCGCCACCATACCGTAGTGCTGTCCCATGGACGTGCAACGGTCCAATCCTGTCCGCCATTCTCCGTTTTCCACACTTCGTTGTAATTGCCAAACATCCAGCCCGTGTTGGCGTCGATGAAAAACCCCTCCATCGGATCAAATGCGTTGGTCTGTTCTTTCACCATCTGCCACTGGCCAAAAGCCACCAGTGTGCTGATCGCAACAACAGCCACTAACATTAGCAACTTTTTCATTTCATCCTCCTTCTTTTTTTTAGGAATTTTAATTTTAGTCACTTTCAAATGAGTTAAGTACATTGCTGAATCAATAATACACATTTTTACATATTCATTCAAGAGTAAAATTTACTTTCACTTTTTAAATGATAAAGCAATTCCGTAGCGATTAATGGAGCCCCTTTCTTCAGAAGGCTTCCAGAATTCCATCTGAAACGAAGCGCCAATTTTTCCGAAGACAAACAATATTTCCACGCCACATTCTAATCCATGAACCTGAATAGAATTGGTGTCCCAGTAAAACCAGGGTTCAATTGTTCCAACGGTTCCTTTAATATGGGCATTGGTAATCTGATTGATTACAAGCTTCAAATCCGCAAAACCATTCCAGTTATGATGATCTTTATTATAGTCAAATTTCACAATGTATTCGTGGTAGTCGGATTGAATGTTCTCCATCTCAAAACCGGTGGAAATGCCGGCTTTTTTCATTAGCGGCAGATACAATACTGAACCAAACCGCTGCACAATCTCGTCGTTTTCGATAGTCACCACATTATATTCGCCGGCCCGGGCCCAGTCGCTGAAATCTTTATATTCATAAAACAGCTGAAACATTAAATTCGATGCAAGCGGCTGGTAAAAAACATTCCCAAATATTCTGAATCCATCCCGGACCAAGTAGCCTCTGTCACCAGGAAGCGCAGTGCTGCCGACTGTAATTTTAGTATAGCTTGTCCCGTAGCTTCCGGATAGCTGAATTCCCAGTCCATCAGTTAGAATATTTTTCCGGGCTAATTGAGCGCCGAATTCATAGCCTTCTTTATGGTCATTTTTACGGTTTAAAGAGCGGGGATTTTCATCACGAAACACATGATACCCGAAGTAGGTTCTTACAAAAGCGTCCTGCAGTTCCTTCACGGCATTATATTGTCCTTCGTAACTTAAATACCTTGCAGACGCTCCGGCGATGAAATTCCCGTTGTCGGATTCATATGCGGCGCCAAATTTCAAATCCATATTTCTGATGATGGTTTCACACTGGGTATATACATCTTTTAAACCTCTTTCAATGCCGTAATCAATCTCAAAGCCCAAAAGCAAATTATTTGTAAGCGAATAATTGTACAGAAACCAAAGCTGCGGACCGTCATATTTTACATTGCCTTTGGTTGTATCGATATAGGAGAAATAGTTTTTATAAAAATTCTTTTCCAGTGATCTGTACACATCATACTGATCGGTGCGGTTATACCGTACAGCTGCCGCAAGAGTGGATTTTTTATCTAATATTTTATGTGTATAGAAATAAAGTTGATAATCTTTTTGTCTTTTGGGGTCATATACCCGGCGGAAAAAGTTTATTTTGTCAAAACTGCTGGCGCTATAGTAAACAAAATCTTCCCTATATGAGTTTTTAAAAACTGCCGGATTTAAACTGATCTGATATAAATTCAATGACGTCTGTATAGTGCTGCTAAACGGTTCTTCGATCACAATATCCGGAAATAACGGATTATTATAAGCTGATAAATGGCTTGAAAATACTGCTATTCCAGATAACAAACACATTTTTATCACGCTTATTTTCATCCTATGACCCCATTTGTATTTTTCATATTGGAAAATTTACTCGTATATCTTCGTATACTTCCCATTTTCATTAATTTCTATCCATTATTTCCAATCGCTCCACCGATTCTCCGGAAAATCCCCTGCTGGGGGATGTGTCACAGTTATTCATGCTGATATCCCGGCGTCGGATGAGGGATAATTACAAAATCCACAGTAGAATTATTCGAATCAAAACCCACTGCAACCCTTTCCAGTGATTGCCCGCTGTATTTAATCAGCCCAACGCCGCCAAATCCCCGATCCACTTCCTTTTCTACGTCTTTAATGTGGGTCGAAAAGGACGCATATTCGACGCCATCGATGATCGACTCGATGGCAATACCGTCAAAATAGTTCAGGTCGCTGCCGTCAGTTATAAGAATGACATCCATAGTAAGCCCTATTCCAAAATCAATCCGGCAGCCTACTTCAATATTATCGATATTCGGCACATTGGGATTGTCGTAATCGCCATAGTCCATGCTGTTTTTAAACTCCCAGTCGGCCTGCGAAAGATTGACGCTTTCCGGCAGAGGAAAATTTGGTATATTTGTATGGTCCATAGCATCTAATGCAACTACTACAAAGGCGCCGGGCGGTACCGGATATTCACGTCCGGTTAACGGTTCTCCCGGAAATTGAAATATTGAAGACGGCCATTCCAGCAGATGATAAATCCTGACAAAAAGCATTCCGTCAAGATAGACGGTATCTTCGGAAGAATTATATAATTCAAAAAATTGATCGGAATAATAGTATGAACGGTTTGGCGGACCGACCGTATACAACTCATTGATCTTCAGTCCCGGCTGCGCGCCGGATGCAATCGTATAAATGGTATCGGTTATAGTGTTCTCAATAATCGATGTTTCAGGGGGTGTAATTAAAGTTGAAGCGATTATCGTCACCGTATCCATGGCATTTGAATCAAGCGCCGAAGCTACAACAGCGGTAGATTTGATGGTAATGAAATACTCCGCCCAGGGAATATTTTCAAAGGAAACCGCCCCGCCTGAATCAGTAATGCCACTCAAGGAAGTAATATTATAATCATAGGTTTTTATAGT